>JAUWHX010000086.1 GCA_030605695.1 bacterium
GATTCAACTTTTGCAATTTCAGCTTTTACTCCACGCTCTGTTTTGAATCTCCGAAGCTCCTCAAATAATGGGGCCATCTCTTCATCAGTAATTATTAAATAATCAAAACTGTCTGTCTTCAAACTATGGAGCATAGACGGATAAGTAGCTATCATATCAGGGTTATCTACAAGCGAACGCACTCTATTTTGAATATCCTCTGTCCCACTAAACAACTTTTCGCTTTTTACTTTCAATTTTACACTTTTAACTGTAGTAATATTCACTTCAATCCTCTTATAATATGAGAGTTTGCCAGTTTTTGGTATGTATTCCACTGGATACAAATATAGGTGCGCAATTTCATATCCACATAATCTATGAGAACCACCTTTCGCGGATACCATTCCAGGAAACGGATTAGCCGAGCTATAAATTGTACTATCTGGCAAAACTTTGTGTCTTGTGCTTTTATACTCTTGCATTCTTGAAATTGGCACTTGTAGTTGACCGGGTTCTACTTTATAACTCCCGATTATTTCAGTTTTATTATATACCTTTACATCAACACTTGCTATTTCTTCTCCCATAGGAAGCAATACACATACTGCCTTAATTGGCAATACGGGCTTTCCGGGATTCCCATAACTTGAGATTTCTGGCATACTAACTCTATAATAGTTGCCTACTTTCTCAATTCTGGGTTCACGAAATTCATAGCTTAAGAAGATATCAGACCAACCATTATTGCTTATAGCAGTTCCCCCAATCAACAAACCTAAAACCAACAACAATTTGTAATTCTTCACGATTACTTCCTTTTTAAAGACTTGAATTTACTGCTAATAATATATTCGTCTCCAGGCATTTTGTCAAATGTTATTTTGGATTAGAGATTATAGAAAGTTATTAGAATTTACTTTTGTTGTCAAGTGCTACACTTTGCAAGTGCCTCTTTAGCTTTATATGAACTTCGAACATAAGAACCTGCTACCACATATTTAAACCCAAGTGAATAGCCCATTTTCTTGTATTCCAGAAATTTGTCTGGATGGATATAATTTACTACCGGAAGATGTCTGCCACTGGGTCTCAAATACTGCCCAATTGTCAAAATATCAACTTCCTGCTCCCTCAAATCCTCCATCATTTTTATAACTTCACTCTCCGTTTCTCCCAATCCAAGCATAAACCCTGATTTAGTAATAATAGAATTGTCTAATTTCTTCACTTGTCCCAAGAACTCAAGTGATTCAGAATACCTAAAATTAGGCCTAACTTCCGGATATAGTCTTTCTACTGTTTCTATATTATGATTTATCACCTCTGGATGAGTATTAATAACTTCTTCTAATCCTTTCAAATCAAGCAATGGCAGAAGCACTTCAACCGTTGACTGTTGACTTATATTATGAATTTCCTTAACTACATTTGCAAACTGGGATGCTCCAGCATCCGGCAAGTCATCTCTTGTAACAGATGTTATCACTGCATAAGACAAACCAAGTTGCTTAACGGCTTGTGCTACTCGCTTTGGCTCATCAGAATCAATTGGTTTCGGCTTTCCTTTTTTGACTGCACAGAACTTACAACTCCTTGTGCATATATCACCGAGGATAAGAAAAGTAGCTGTTCCTTCTCCAAAACATTCTCCAATATTGGGACACTTTGCTTCCTCGCAGACAGTGTGAAGCTTAAGTCCCCGAAGCAGAGTATTCATTTGCTCCAGAGTTTCAGGTTTTGGAAAATGATGTCTAATCCATTCAGGAACTTTCATTAGAAATTTCGTATATGATATAATCCCAGACTTGTCAAGAGTTTTCACTAATTTCTTGTTTTGTAAATTCCTTTATGTTATTCGTGTTTATTCGATTAATTCGTGTAATTCGTGGTTCAAGTCTTTTTTCTTGACTTTCTCGAGTTACTTTTGTATTTTAAAAGTTAATGAAACCAGTAACAAGAATTGCACCATCGCCAACAGGATTTTTGCATGTCGGCACTGCACATACTGCACTTTATAATTGGCTCTTTACACGCAAGCACGGAGGCAAGTTTATTCTCAGGATTGAAGACACAGATATAAAACGCTCTGACTCTGCTATGAGCGATGTAATAATAGAAAGTCTTAAATGGCTTGGGTTGAAATGGGATGATGGACCCTATTTTCAGTCCGATAAATTTCCAATCTATAAAAAATATGCAGATTTGCTTCTTGAAAAAGGGAAAGGTTATTTCTGTTATTGCACTCCGGAAGAACTTGAGGAAAGAAAAAAGGAAGCTATTTCACAAAAGAAAACACGAAAATATGATAGGAAATGTCTTGATTTATCAGATTTTGAAAAAGAAAAGCTTAAAGATAGACCTAAAGCTATCCGATTTTTTATTCCAGATGGTAAAGTGAGCTTTGAGGATGGATTACATAATAAAGTTGAAAGAGATTCTCAAGATATAGAGGATTTTGTGATTCTAAAATCCGATGGCACTCCTTCATATAATCTCGCCTGTGTGGTTGATGATTATGAGCTTGGGATAACTAATGTAATAAGAGGAGAAGATCATCTGGTGAATACATTTAAGCAAATCCTTTTATATAAAGCTTTTGGCTGGAAACCACCTGAATTTGTTCATCACCCGATGATTCTGGGAACTGACCGTTCAAAGCTTTCCAAACGACACGGGGCTGTGTCAGTTCTGGACTATAAAAAACAGGGAATTTTATCTGAAGCACTTGTTAATTTTCTTGCTTTACTTGGCTGGTCACCCGGTAATGATAGAGAAATTATGTTACGGGATGAGCTTATAGAACTTTTTTCTCTTGATAGATTGAGTCTAACAGCTTCTGTTTTTGACATAAAGAAGCTTGAATGGATGAACGGAGAATATATAAAGAAATTGGGCGATGAGGAACTTTTGGATAGAGTCTTAAATCTTCCCGAACCTCGAACCCCGAACCCCGAACCCCGAGAATATATGCTGAAAATAGTCAACATCTTAAAGCCCCGTATGCAGAAGCTCACTGATTTTGTGAAGTTCAGCGATTACTTTTTTGAAGACCCAACTCAATACGAGTCAGAAGGAGTAGATAAATATTTTAAGATTCCTGAAGTTAGCCAAAGACTTTCGTTGGTCAAAGATAGATTCTCAGAATTAAAAGAGTTTAATGTAGAGGCAATAGAATCTGCTGTGAGGAAACTTGCATCTGAACTTGGAATAAAAGCCGCTTTACTAATTCATCCTATACGGCTCGCACTTACTGGCAAAACAGGAGGTCCGAGTCTTTTCCATATTGTTGAAATCTTGGGCAAAGAAGCAGTAATCCGAAGACTAAAAAAAGCGTTATTATTTTTAAAAACTTAAATATTAATCGCAGATGATACGAAGTAGCGAGAGCAACACAGATAGACACAGATTAAAGGAAAGGCAAGAAAAGTATTGATGGAAGGGTATGAAATACAAGGGATTAGGGAGAACTGACACCATTTTCTGATTTTTTCAGGCACATTGGATGAAGGCACCGTAAAATGAAGGGAGGTCACTATGTTTAAATATTTCAAGAAAATCATTAACTGGCGTGAAATAGATCTAGGGGACGAGAAGAAGAATGAAGAATTTTATAAATCATTGAGAGAATTAATCACTATTCTTTTTGCTGTGGTTCTTGGTGTTGGTCTATCGCAACTAAAGGAATATAAAGGAACTTACGATTTAGTTATACTCATTATAGCTTACACTGCTGTTATATTAAGTTGGTGGGGTTGGCACTATGGAATAATAAAAGGTCCGCGTGAAACCAATGCATTAAATTATTTAATAGATTTTTTCCTTTTGGTACTTTATTGGCTTCTTATAAATAAACGTGCACCCCTTTTTCTCGTACTATTAATGTATTGTATAATGTTTCTTCTTTATTACTTGTGGGAATTAATTAGAAAAGATCCCTTACATCTACTTAAAAAGGCAAGAAAATTGAACTTGTATTTTCTATTAATTTTCATAGTTATGTTTATTTCATACCTTTTTTGGGAGGTAAGAGAACCCGGAGTAGGAAAAAACTGGTGTTACATAGTGGCATTATTCGTAATAATAATTACTTATAGGATTTCTATTTGTCGTCTCTATTCTGCTAAAAAGTCTGATACATCTTTCCCGTCAATTCCAAAAGAAGATATGGAAAAAACACTTATTGAAAAAGCTAAGGCTGTGGCTATGAATGCAAGGGTGCATCTTTCAGGGTTTAGAGTTGGCGCAGCTATTCTTTCAGACACTGGCAAAATATATGTAGGTTGTAATGTTGAGTTTGATAATTACTCAAATACGATTCACGCAGAAGAAAATGCTTTGAGTAGTATGATAGCAGATGGAGATAAATGCCCTGTGAGTATTGTTGTTTTTACTTTTGATGATAAACTTTGGTTTCCTTGTGGTATGTGTCGCCAGTCTTTATTTGAATTAGGAGGCAAGGATTTAAAGGTTATTACTTGTAATGAAAAAGGTTGTGAAATAAAAACTATGGGCGAATTATTACCTGGGGGTTTTCATTTATAAAAGTATAAAAGAATAGAAAAAAAGTATAAAGTATTATGTATAATAAATCAAATATATTCCTTATTGATATTGATGGTGTAGCTTGTGAGCATGCAAAAGCAATATGTAAATGGGTTAATGAGAAGTATAAAATTAATTCAAAAGTTGAGGATGTTACATCTTGGGACCACAATTTTGGACCAATCACTTTTGTTGACGCCGTAGAAATATGTTATCCTGACAAAAACTTTATCCTTAGCATGGAAGTAACTCATGGATTCCATGAGTTCTTGAAACAACTTTCGAAAGTGATGACAGCAAAATTTGTTTCAGCTCGGAAAAAATATTGTCATAACGCAACTCGTTTATGGGTAAAGGAAAAATTCGGTGAATTAGATGTCTGTTTTGTAAAAAGCAAAACAGAAGTTGATTTCGATTATATCGTTGACGATTCTCCAGAGGAAATTATAGCAGTAGCGGGAGAAGGCAAAGAATGTTTCCTGTTTAGTCAACCATGGAACAATAATAAAGCTACTAAGGATAAGTTAAAAAAATTCAACCAAATTCATTTTGTAGACTCCTTTACAGATATTATTCATTTCTTGAGTAATGAAATGTAAGTTTTGAAAAGGAAATTATGAATATGGGCAAGACTGATTCTATTCATTCTTCTGATTTTATAAGGCAGATTATCAAGGAGGATTTGCGGACAAATAAATATAATCGCGTGCATACACGATTTCCACCAGAACCAAATGGCTATCTGCACATCGGACACGCCAAGTCCATTTGCCTCAATTTCAGTATTGCCAAGGAGTTTGGAGGGTTATGCAATTTACGATTTGACGATACCAATCCCACAAAAGAGCAATCTGAATACATTGAATCTATTATGAAGGATGTTCGATGGCTGGGATTCGATTGGGAAGACCGACTGTTCTATGCATCCGACTACTTTGATAAACTGTATGATTACGCTGTGCAGTTAATTAAAGATGGAAATGCCTATATTGACAGCTTGAGTGCCCAAGAAATCAGAGAATACAGGGGAACTTTAACTGAAGCAGGCAGGGATAGTCCATATAGAAATCGTTCGGTTGAAGAGAATCTGGACTTATTTAAGCGTATGCGGGCAGGCGAATTCGAAGACGGCACCTGTGTGCTTAGAGCAAAAATTGATATGTCATCTACTAATTTGAATATGCGAGACCCTGTAATGTATCGCATTCTCCATTCTACACATCACCGCACGGGTGACAAATGGTGTATCTATCCGATGTATGACTTTGCTCACGGTCAATCAGACTCAATTGAAGGGATTACGCATTCACTTTGCACACTGGAATTTGAAGACCATCGCCTCTTGTATGATTGGTTTATTGAGCAATTGAAGATTCATCATTCACAGCAAATTGAGTTTGCACGACTAAATATCAGCCATACTATTCTGAGTAAGCGAAAACTTCTGCAACTGGTAGAAGAAAAGTATGTCAATGGATGGAACGACCCGCGTATGCCTACAATTTCTGGTTTGCGAAGACGGGGCTATACGTCAGAGGCAATTAGAGATTTCTGTGAGCGTATTGGAGTTGCCAAGACTTATACTGTTGTTGATATCGCACTGCTTGAACATTGCATCCGTGAAGATTTGAATTTACGAGCCCCGCGTGTTATGGCTGTCTTGCGTCCACTCAAATTGGTTATAGATAACTATCCCGAGAACAAAGTAGAAGAATTGGATGCTGTAAATAATCCAGAGGATGATAGTATGGGAACACGCAAAATTCCTTTTTCTCGCGTGCTGTATATTGAACGAGATGATTTTCAAGAGGAGCCACAGAAAAAGTGGTTTCGTTTGGCTCCAGGTCGTGAGGTGCGTCTGAAACACGCCTATATCATCAAATGTGAGCGAGTGATTAAAGATGAAACCGGCGAGGTGATAGAATTGCACTGCACTTATGACCCTGAGACTAAAAGTGGTTGTGCTAAAGCTGAACGCAAGGTTAAAGGCACTCTGCACTGGGTTTCTGCTGGGCATTCTATCAAAGCCGAAATTCGTTTGTATGATTATCTTTTCCTCAAATCAAACCCAGATGATGTAGAGGAAGGTTCTGATTTCAAAGCTAATTTGAATCCAAGCTCGTTAGAGACATTGACTTCGTGCCGAATTGAGCCAAGCTTGGCAGATGCAAAATCGGGAACTCGTTATCAGTTCTTAAGACTGGGCTATTTTTGTGTTGACATTGATTCATCCGATGAGAAACTTATATTTAATCGGACAGTCTCATTACGCGATACCTGGGCAAAGATTCAAAAAGCTCAAAAGTAGACGATAAAAATGGAGAAGACGATTAAAGTTATTAACAATCTCCTTGAAGAAGGATTGATTGAAGATTATGCTATAGGTGGTGGAATTGCAACGATATTCTATGTTGAACCTTTTCTTACTTATGATTTGGATGTGTTTATAATTCCATCAGGAAAAGGAAAAAAGAAAAATGTAATTTTACTTTCGCCTATATTTGATTATCTTGAAGATAAAGGTTGTTACTGGAGTGGAGAGCATATTATCATAGAGGGAATGCCTGTTCAATTTATTCCAGCTGATGAACTTGAAGAAGATGCTGTGAGGAATGCAAAACAGATAGAATATGAAGGAGTTAAAACAAAGGTAATAACCTCCGAATATCTGATATCTCTGCTATTAAGAGTTGGCAGAAAAAAAGATACAGCGAAAATAGAAAAACTTCTGGAGCAAGCAGAAATAGATATGAAAAAACTTAAAAATATTTTGTCCAAATATGATTTAAGTGAGAAGATGAAGCTTTTATGAAGGATGGTTGTGATGAAGGAAAATAAAGAGATAAAGATTATTATGAAGGGTAATAGAATAATAACACGAAAGGATTTATTTGAAAAAAAAGAACTATTCCATAAAGAACTTGCAAAAATACCATTTGAGGAAAAGATAAAAATACTTGTTCGCTTACAAAAGATTGCGAATACTGTCAGGAGTGCTTCAAAGAAAAACAGATGATATGGGCAAAGATTCAAAGAGCTCAAAAGTAAATTTGAAAATATATTCAAAATGATGCAACAAAAAACAAAAAGCATATCCTCTGATAAAGACCTTGTCAGACTGAACAAATATATTGCAAATTCAGGTATTTGCTCAAGAAGGGAAGCAGATGAATATATATCTGCTGGACTGGTTAGTGTTAATGGAAAGAGCATAAACAAACTGGGTTTCAAAGTCTCCGTTAATGATACTGTAAAAATTAACGATAAAAAGCTCACTCCTGAAAAAAAGATATACGTTCTGCTAAATAAACCTGAAAATTATATAAGTACTCTGGATGATCCCTATGCTACAAAAAAAGTTATTGACCTGGTACGTAAAGCATGCAAAGAAAGGATTTATCCTGTCGGACGCCTTGATAAAAAAACTACAGGGGTTCTTCTTTTTACTAATGACGGAGAACTGACAAAAAAGCTTACCCATCCCAGATACAATGTAAAAAAAATATATTATGTATTTCTTGATAAAACACTTAAAAAAAATGATATAACAAACATTCTGAGTGGCATTGAATTGGAGGATGGACATATAAAAGCTGATGTCCTCAGTTATGTGGATACTAACGATGAAACTCAGGTTAGCATTGAAATTCATTCGGGAAGGAAAAGAATCGTCAGACGTATTTTTGAACACTTTGGATATAAAATATACAAACTGGACAGGGTTTACTTTGCCGGACTTACAAAAAAGAATCTGACCTGTGGCAAGTGGCGATACCTGACTGAAAAGGAAGTAACCCTTCTTAAAATGATAGGAAAAAACTTGGAATAACAAATAATACGATTTTGATAAAGTTTTTGTCGGCGAGAAAATTAGGACGCAGATGAACGCAGATAGACAAATAAAGTAGTGCCGAGGTTTATCCTCGGCAATAATAGCTGGGGGATAATCCCAGTTGTGATAAAATAGAAACACAGAGTGTGAATTTGGGACAACGAGAGAATAATGGATTCCCAAGAAAAGTCAGTGTTAGTTGCTATAATGAACAATAAACGAGATTTTAAAATTGCCCAAACTGAAGGATGGTATCGCATACCAGCTAAGAGTGCTCCCAAGAAAACTAAAGCTCACTATCTGGCTTTCTATCAAACTAAAGTTTTTGGAGAAGAAAGGTGGGCTATAAATTACTTTGCTGAAATTATAAATCACAGAGTAGTTAAGCGATTTAATCTCTTGCCCGATGAAGTAACCCATCCCAAAGCAAATGAAGATTACTACAAGATTACAATTGGAGAATTGCAGAGACTTCCTCAACCAATTATTAGTAAAAGATGGCGTAGAATAGTCTTTATTCCAACTACTATGGAGAAGTTCCTGAGAGCTAAAGAGATAAACGATCTTTACAACGAAAGCCCTTTGGAAGACAAGCTCTGGTATAAATTCAAAAAAGAAAAGATAGAAGCAGAACGACAATTCTTTATTGGTGATAAAAAAACAAAATACTGTCTTGATTTCGCTATTTTTTGTGAAAATGGCAGGTTGGATGTGGAATGTAATGGTGATACTTGGCATGCTCGAAAAGAACTTATTCCAAAAGATAATGCCAGAAATAACTATTTGACATCACTGGGTTGGTCAGTTTTGCGGTTTGGGAGTAAAGAGGTAAATGAAGATATCTCCTATTGTGTTAAGACCATAAAGAAGACAGCTAATAGGTTTGGCGGGATTATTGTACCGGATGCTGTTATGTCCCAGACTTTTGAGATAGAAAATCCATATAGTCAACTAAATCTTTTTTAAGAATTTTGAGTATTTAATCTGATGTATCTTTTTATAATTATATCAAGTATCTATTGGGGGGATTGGACTAATTCAGGGATTGATGAACTTTTGATTAGAGCAGACAAAAAGCCGACAATATTTCTTGGGACAAGACCCGTTGAGAAGAAAGAATTAAACTACTTTTTGGATAATTTGGGAGCAGGAGACCGTTCTGGAATATGGCTTAAAGAGAGATTGTCTCTCACTATACAAAATCTTGAGCTTAATGAATGGAGTGCTGGAGCAGTGGAAGACTCACTTGCAAGAGGATTTGTTTTAATAGGAAAAGGAAATGAGGGTAGATTTATAAAATTATTCGTTGAAGGACTTGCGAGATTTGGAGATTCAACTGGTGAGTATCCTTCTCATAAATGGCAGGATTTTATTGCTTGCGATTACCTTAAAGGGTATATTAAGGCAAGTATCTTAAATTTCTCTCTCGTTCTTGGAAGGGAGCCAATAAAATGGGGACCTTCTCCAAGGTCTACGCTTGTGCTTTCTGGAGCGGCTCCTCCGTTTGACCTTATACGAGGAGCTTATCAATCTCGGAAGTTCAAGGTCTCATTTTTTGCTACACAGCTTGATAATATTGGTAAAATAAACAGATATTTCTCAGGACATCGCATAGAATATAAAATAGGGAACAGGAATGCCTATTCCATCAATCTTGGATTCTCTGAAGTTGCTTTATTTGGAGGAGAGGGACGCTTCCCGGAACTTTATTATTTAAATCCTATCTTTTTTTATTACCCTTATGAATGGAATAGTGGAGGAGCGAAGGTAAATATTCTATGGGGATTTGACTTCAATCTGTTTTTAAAAGGGATTGGAATCTATTCGGAACTTATGATTGACGATACTCCATATCAGGAGACTAAGAAAGGAGACCGCCCTAAAATTGGAGCAAACATTGGAATCCGAGGAACTCTTTTAAACAATTACTGGCTTCTGGAATACCGCGGAGTTACAAGATGGACTTACGACCACTTAATTCCCTGGCAGAAATATACTTATATTGGCTATCCAATAGGTCATCCAGAGGGACCTGATTTTGACGAATTCTTTCTGGGAATAGTGCATCACTTAAGCCGAAGTATAGATATAATCTCAAATGTTTCCTATCTCCGCAAAGGCGAGGGGACTATTGATGAGCCATATCCTTCTCATTTCCCATCGGATTATTGGCTAACAGGCAAGCTCAAGCATACTGTGCAATTTGAGATTGGGACAAAGTGGTATAAACTGCCGGGATTTGTGATGACTTGTAAAGCAGGATGTATTGTAACTGATGAAAAGGTATTTCCGGGCGTATCAATTTCCATTAGCAATTGGAGGTGAAAAATGGAAACAACATTTACAATTTCTACTCACTCACAAGAAGAGCTTATAGATATGACTTGCGAGGTAAGCGATATAGTCAAGAGTTCCGGCATAAAAGATGGATTTTGCATAGTTTATATTCCTCATGCGACTGCCGGGATTATTTTAAATGAAAGTGCAGACCCGAATATCAAGACCGACTTCTTGCGGGCTCTGGACAAAGTGATTCCACTGCATTCGAATTATTTACACGACAGAATTGACAACAATGCGGCTGCACATATAAAATCTGCTATTATTGGAGCGAGTGCGACAATCCCTGTAAGAGATGGGAATTTGGAACTCGGAACCTGGCAGGCGATTATGCTATGTGAATTTGACGGTCCAAGGTCATCCCGCCGTGTGATTGTGCAAGTCCATAAGGATTAGAGGGTTCTATGAATGAATTAGAGAGGGCAACGAACGATTCGGAGATAGCAACGAACGACTCGGGGAAGGCAACGAACGACTCGGGGAAGGCAACGAACGACTCGGGGAAGGCAACGAATGACTCGGAGAAGGCAACGAATGACTCGGGGAGGGCAACGAACGGTTCGGGGAGAGCAACGAATGACTCGGAGAAGGCAACGAACGGATGGTAGAATTCTCCAGCTAAAAAAATGTTGACAGGCAAAAAATACAGAATATTATTGGGAAGAGGAGGAAAAAATGGGTAAAATAAGAGTCGGGATAATAGGAGTCGGAAATTGTGCATCTAGTTTAGTTCAAGGTGTTCATTATTATAAGAATGCAAAAGAACGCAGTGATATACCAGGGATTATGCACACAAGATTTGGCTCATATCATATCGGGGATATAGAGTTCTCCTGTGCGATTGATATTGACCGCAATAAAGTAAGCAAAGACCTTGCCGAAGCAATTTATGTAAAGCCCAATAATACTTATAAGTTCTGTGATGTTCCTAAACTTGGGATTCCTGTGCTTCGGGGAATGACACACGATGGGATAGGAAAATACCTCGCTCCTGTGATAAAAAAGGCGCCGGGCTCTACTGTAGATGTTGTAAAAGTATTGAAAGAGACTAAAACCGATGTAGTAATAAGTTACCTTCCCGTTGGCTCTGAAGAGGCGACAAAATGGTATGTAGAGCAGATACTTCAGGCAAAGGTGGGGTTCATAAATTGTATTCCAGCGTTCATCGCTAACCAAAAGTATTGGGATTCAATGTTTAAGAAAGCTGGGGTTCCGGTTATTGGCGATGACATAAAGTCACAGGTTGGGGCTACGATTGTTCATCGGGTGCTGACAAATTTATTTAATGACCGTGGGGTGCGACTTGAGCGGACTTATCAGCTAAATGTGGGTGGAAACACTGATTTCTTGAATATGCTTGAACGGGAGCGTCTTGACTCAAAAAAGATAAGCAAAACTCAAGCGGTTACTTCTCAGATACCGTATAAGATGGATGAAGAGGATGTTCATGTTGGTCCTTCTGACTATGTTCCCTGGCTCAAAGATAGGAAGTTTGCTTTTATCAGAGCAGAGGGGAAGACATTCGGAGATGTGCCATTGAATTTGGAACTTAAGCTTGAGGTCTGGGACTCGCCAAACTCTGCCGGAGTAGTGATAGATGCTATAAGAGCTTGCAAAATTGGCATAGACGCGGGTTTATCAGGAGCTCTCATAGAGCCATCAAGCTATTTCATGAAATCACCTCCAATCCAGTATCCAGATGATATAGCAAAGGCAAAAGTAGAAGAGTTTATAAAGAAGTATAGCAAGAAATAAAAGTGTTATTTATATCGTTTGAGGGAATAGAGGGGAGTGGGAAATCTACTCAGGCGGAGAGGTTATATAAATGGTTGAAGTCAGAGGGGTATGATTGTGTATTTACAAAAGAACCGGGTGGCACTGAAATCTCTAAAAAAATACGCAAAATCTTGCTTGATACCAAAAATGATAAGTTATCCGAGTTTGCGGAGCTTTTCCTTTATCTTGCGGATAGAGCTCAGCATATCAAAGAAGTGATAGAACCTGCTCTTTCAAATGGAAGGATAGTAATTACAGACCGCTTTTCTGATAGCACTTTTGCTTATCAAGGAAAAGGCAGAGGAATTTCGGAAGAGCAAGTCAAAACTATGAACGAAATAGCTACTAACGAAATTATGCCTCGTCTTACTATACTGATTGATATTCTCCCGACTGAGGGACTTAAGCGGATTAAACGCAAGGACAGGATAGAGCTTGAATCAGAAAGTTTCTATCAAAGAATACGGCAAGAGTATTTAAAGATTGCAAAAGAAAATCCATCGCGTGTAAAAGTGTTT
>JAUWHX010000001.1 GCA_030605695.1 bacterium
GGTTTGATGGCCGTTGACTTTATCTGCAATACAATATTCAGGAAATACGAAAGGGGAAAAGATAATCAGTATAATATTATCCAGCGGGAAATTACCAATGAAATACAGTACTTGTTTTAACAAAATAGACGGACCCTGCTCGCGACTGCCTTACAGACAGTTTATGCATCCTTACGGTAGCACGCGAGTCGCAGGACTTACCCGTCTGTTAGGAATGATAATATAGTTTTTTTGTTTGTCAAGAAAAAAATGCAAATTTCTGTTTCTTGGGCGAAGAATTCAGTAACAAAAAAGTGTGAGGTGTTAAATGCAAATGAAGTTTGAGGAAGCATTAAAGAGAATTGAGGAGATTGTTGAGGCTCTTGAGCAAGGAGATGTTTCTCTTGATAATTCATTAAAACTTTACGAAGAAGGACAATCTCTAATCAAATTCTGTCGAGAGAAACTTACAAAAGTAGAGGAGAAAGTGAAGGAACTCGTCCGCACAGAAAAAGGGGAATTTAAGCTAAAGGATACAAAGATAAAAGAGGAAGAAGCCCCAAGCTAAATAATTATTAACCGTATTAATGGAATATAAATATTTGAACCAGATTGACTCGCCAAAGGACATTAAGGAATTATCTATAAAAGAATTGATGGGACTTGCCAACGAGATTCGTGAGGAGATAATAGATGTTGTTTCAAAAACTGGTGGGCACATTGGACCTTCGCTTGGTGCAGTAGAGCTTACCCTTGCTCTTCATCGGGTATTTGACACTCCAAAAGATAAAATAATCTGGGATGTAGGGCATCAATCTTATGCCCATAAACTCATAACAGGAAGGCGAAAAGAGATGCACACTCTGCGTCAACACAAAGGTCTTGCTGGTTTCCCAAGACGTGAGGAGAGCGAATACGATGTATTTGGAACAGGACACGCAGGCACAGCAATTTCTGCAGGACTGGGAATGGCGGCGGCAAGGGATTTAAACAATGAAAACTTCAAAGTAATAGCTGTAATTGGAGACGGAGCTCTAACCTCTGGAGAATCTTACGAAGGACTCAATCAAATGGGGTTCGTGCAAGAGGATATGATAGTTGTGCTTAATGATAATCAGATGTCTATATCGGAAAATGTTGGTGGACTCGCTCACTACTTAAATCGCATTGTTATGACTCCTGTTTATACTTATCTCAAAGCGGATGTTTGGGACCTTATGGACAAGCTCCCAGGGAATATTAGCAAGAAAGCAAAAGATGTTACAAAAAGATTAAAAGAGGGATTGAAAAATTTCGTTGTTCCTACCATCTTTTTTGAGGAGCTTGGGGTCAGATATATTGGACCACTTGATGGACACGACATCCGAACACTTATAGAAAATCTCAAGTATGTAAAGAATTTAAAAGAGCCAGTGCTTGTGCATATAATGACAGAAAAAGGTAGAGGATATAACCCTGCCTTGCGAGAACCCGCAAGGTTTCACGGATTATCAGCGTTTGATAAGCTTACGGGCAAATCCCTAAAAGAGAGCAAAGTTCCTACTTATAGTGATGTATTCGGGGAAACGATGGTTGAGCTTGCACATAAAGACAAGCGTGTGGTAGCAATAACAGCGGCTATGCCAGACGGAACGGGACTCAGCAAATTCAGAGAAGAATTTCCCGATAGATTTTTTGATGTGGGAATCGCAGAGCAACATGCAGTTACTTTCTCGGCAGGACTTGCGATTGAGGGATTAAGACCCGTTTGTGCTATATACTCTACTTTCTTGCAGAGGGGATTTGACCAGGTCTTGCATGATGTTTGCCTTCAGCGGATTCCAGTTGTTTTTGCAATAGACCGCGCAGGAATAGTAGGTGCAGACGGACCAACTCATCAAGGGGCATTTGATTTATCTTATTTGAGGTGCATCCCAAATCTTGTAATTGCTGCACCAAAGGATGCTGAGGAGTTCAGGAGTATGCTATATACTGCAATAAATTATACCAAAGGACCTATTGCAATAAGATATCCGAGAACCGGCGTTCCAGATGTAGGGATGGTTCATAAATTGCAGAAATTAAAGATTGGAGAGGCGGAAGTATTAAGAAAAGGGAAAAAAGGAGTGATTTTAGCTGTTGGCTCAATGGTATATCCGGCACTAAAAGTCGCCGAGGAACTGGAGTTAGGAGTTATAAATGCAAGATTTGTAAAGCCACTGGACGAGAAATTGCTTAAGAAAATTATAGGGACGTATAGCGATACGCCAAAAGTCATAACTGTTGAGGAGAACACACTTAACGGGGGCTTTGGTTCAGCAGCTTTAGAATTCTTTAATACCTACGGAATTAAAATAAAACTCTTGGCGATCGGGCTACCCGACCAGTTCATAGAACACGGCTCTCGTGATATATTACTTGAGAAATACGGCCTCACTCCCTCCAAGATAAAGCAAAGGATAAAGAAATTTCTTAGTTCTTATGCCTAAAATAGGGTTTTGTGTGTTATTTTTACTTAGTATTACTGGCTGTACTTATTCAGTACTTCAAACTGCAGATACTATTCCTAAAAAAGAAATAGCAAGTGGCATAGGGAGTGCTATTTTCATGGATGAAAAAGTTATAGGATGGTTTCCAGTAGTATATTTGAGAGGTGGGATTACAGATAATGCTGAAATAGGTGCTAGGACATTTTTTTATTATGGCTACATTGGAGATATTAAATATAGACTAACAAAAGAACCTATAACTTTTTCGTTAGGTGTTGGAGCTGGATTTTTGATGGACGGCCCGTATCTTTTGGAAGGTACAGTTTACTTAAGCAAGAAGATTGGTATAAGTGAGCTCTATTTGGCACACAGAGTAAATAGCTTTAAGGCTTCCGAGGAAGCTTTAACTTATGGCCTTGTAGCTTTTGGATTTAAACTTCCTTGTAATTCGTGGTTCGACCTTATAGGTGAAGTAAATGCACTTTTCCCCTACCATCCTGGAGATTCTTCTTCGGCAAAGATAGAGACAGGGTCTCCTTATGTAAGTGTTGGAGTTAATCTTCACAAAAGCAAGAAATGAGGAAATTGTTTTTTCTGCTCTGGCTTTTTCTCAGTGGATGTGCTGAAATTCCCATTTATACAAGGCTTTCTCTTTTGCCAACAGTAGGACCTGGGGCAAGCCCCAAGAAAAGGAAAATCGGCATTTCTTTAAGCGCAAGTTCTGCTGTTCACCCATTACCCGATGAGATAAGAACGGAGTCTGTCGCTGAGTGCAAATTGCGATGTGGGCTTACTGATAAACTGGGCATGAGTGTAGGGCTATCCATTAAGGGGTTAGAGGCTGATTTGAGATGGAGACTTTTTCGGTCTAATTTTCTAAATTTTGTGGCTTGCGGAGGCGGTAGTTATAATTCAGATTTAAAACCTAATTTTTTTCCTAAAGGAAGCGCACATGTAACGATTGAATCTTTTGATCGTTTCAAACCTTATGTGGCCTATAGGTTTGAGGAGATGCCCGCAGAGATAATACGTGGAAGTGAAATAAAATTTCAAGGTTTAGCTTCTGGACATATTCTGGCACTGGGGATTGAAGTTGCTCTTTCGGATAACATCTTTCTGCGAAACGAAAGCAATTTTATCTGGCTTTATCATATTCCCGTATGGAAAGAAGACACGATAGAGAAGACAGCATTGCGAGGGCTTTCACGGATAGGTGCAAGTCTCGTAATTCAAGAGTTTTAACTTTGATATCCTGCACAAAGAGATTATGAATAGAATAACCAAGGAGATGACAGTTGAGGAGGTTATTGAGAGGTATTCGGATACAGTGAAAGTGTTTATGGATTTGAGAATTCCTTGTCTTGTATGCGGAGAACCGTTATGGGGGACTATTGAAGAAACTGCCCAAAGATATAATGTTGAGCTTGATATTTTACTTAAGGAACTTAACCAAGTTTTGGATAATAAACCTTAACCACAGATGAATGCAGATGAATGCAGATTAAAAGATCAGAAGATTAAAGATTGAAAGAATCTGCAATCTTCAAATCTGTAATCTTGTAATTCTTCGTGTCCATTAGTGTTAATTCGTGGTTCGAAAGCATAAATGAATACAGAGATTAAATATTGTCCGATGTGTAGGACTCTGCTTAAGAAAAAGAAATTGGAGGAATATCCAAGACTTGTTTGTCCAGAATGTGGATGGATAAATTATGAAAACCCTATTCCGTCAGTAGCTATTCTCCTAAAGAACCAGAATAACGAGATTCTATTAGTGAAAAGGGGTGTGGAGCCGGAGAAAGGAAAGTGGGCTCTTCCAAGTGGATTTATAGAAGTTGAGGAAACTACCGAAGATGCCGCAACAAGAGAATTAAAAGAGGAAACTAATCTACGGGGCAAAACAAAAAGACTTATTGGAGTTTATACTGAGCATCCTGAAATTTATAAAAGCGTTTTAGTAATTGGCTATGAGGTTGAGTTTATTAGTGGTTCTCTTTTAGCAGGCTCAGATTGCAGTGGAGCCAAGTTTTTTCCACTTGAAGAGCTTCCCCCTATTCCATTTTCATCACATCGTAAAATAATCAAGGAGGGGTTAAAAGATTAGAAACTTGTAGAAACTCATAGAAACTTATGAAAATTTATTGTTGTCCCAAATTTCTACTAATTTCTATCAATCTCTATCAATCTCTAACAATATCGGTGATTTTCGTGGTTTAATTAAGATGAAGTATATTTACGGACCTGTGCCTTCTCGGAGACTCGGATTCTCTTTGGGGGTTGACCTTGTTCCATACAAAACCTGCCCGTTTGATTGTATATATTGCCAATTGGGGAAGACGACCGACAAGACAATCGCACGGAGAGAATATTTTCCAAAAGAAGATATCTTGCGAGATGTTAGGAAAGCTCTCTTGCTCGACAAAAAGATTGATTATATCACATTTTCAGGCTCTGGTGAGCCAACACTGAATTCTGGGATTGGATGGCTTGCAAGGGAAATTAAGAAAATTACTCAAATTCCAATTGCAGTTCTTACCAACAGTTCTTTTCTGTGGGATAAGTCGTTGAGGGAGGATTTGTTGCCAGCAGACCTTGTAGTTCCTTCGCTTGATGCGGCTACAGAGGAGGTATTTAAAGCTATGAATCGTCCACACTCATCTCTTAATATAGATAAAATTGTAGAAGGCATCAAGGAGTTTCGGAAGGAGTTTAAGAACGAGCTTTGGCTTGAGATAATGCTGGTCAAAGGAATAAATGATAGTAAGGATGAGATTGAGAAATTTAAAGAGCTAATTTCTGAAACTCATCCAGAGAAGGTGCATCTTAATACAGTAGTTCGTCCACCGGCTGAGGAATTTGCTCATCCTCTATCTGTTAAAGAGTTAAAGGAAATAAGAGATTTCTTTGGCGAGAATTGTGAGGTGATAGCCAGATTTGATAAGTCAAGACTTGATAAATTAAGTCTCTCTGGAGATATTGAGTGCGTAATTATTGAACTCATAAAAAGGCGTCCTGTTGCTTTATCTGATATTCACAGCTCTCTGGGCATCCACAGAAACGAACTGATAAAATATCTTGAAATCTTGGAGAGGGATAAGAAAATTAAGAAGGTTGATTATGAAGGAGTAACTTATTACGAGTGCAAGTAAATCCGTAATGCCCAAACATATAATCAAGGAATTAAAGACCCATATGCCCTTCACGAGCTTTGGGGCTCTCACAGGAATTATAATTATGGTAATAGTGATTTTAACCAAAGTCCCTTCTCATGTTTCTGAGAGCATTTTTTATATACTCCATCCTTTGCATATAGTATTGAGTGCGATTGTAACTACAGCGATGTACAAGCTTCACGGAGGTAAAGCATTGACAGGAGTTTTAATCGGATATGTTGGCTCTATTGGGATAGCTACAATATCTGACACAATATTTCCATATCTTGGCGGTACGCTTGTTGGAGCAAAGATGGAGTTGCATATTGGCTTTATTGAAAAATGGTGGCTTGTGAATCCTTTGGCTTTCTTGGGCATCGCAATCGGTTGGTTGAAACCCACGACCAGAATTCCTCATTTTGGGCATGTGTTATTAAGCACCTGGGCATCGTTGTTTAATCTTATGGCTTTTGGAGTAGCAAGTTGGATGAGATTACTTCCGTTTGTTTTCCTCACACTATTTTTTGCAGTCTGGGTTCCCTGTTGTTTATCAGATATTGTGTTCCCTCTTATCTTTGTGAAAAAGTGAGGAAATTTAGGAACACGAATTACACGAATTTAACGAATCTCACGAACAAGAATAAAATAATTTTCGTGTTGTTCGTCCTTTTCGTGCCGTTCGTGTTCTAAAACTAATGTGGCTTCTTGTCATTTTCCTCGTATCTCAAGAATTTGAGGCTCCTCAAGGGAATGAAGCATTGATTGACGAGCTTGGCGAGTTAGAACAACATCCGATTCAACTCAATAAAGCGAAGAAAGAAGACTTTTTGAGGATATACTGGATTTCACCAGAGCTTGCAAAGTCCATTATAGAAACGAGAAATAAGCTTGGAGGGTTTAAGAATGTGGACGACTTAAACAAAGTTCCTGGGCTAACAGATGAAGTTTTAGAACTCATTAAGCTCTATGTAACAGTAGGAGTGGTCAGTGAACCGTCCCTACAAGTAGAAATCAGGACAAGGATTAAAGAATCCTTTCCACGGGAAACAGGAAAACTCGGAGACTCAAGAAAAGCATACGAAAGACTTAAACTCGGATATAAAAAGATTTCTGGGGTGCTACTTCTTGAAAAGGATTATTATGAGGAAAGCTACGGAGACTTTATTACTGGGGGAATAATGCTCCAACTGAACAAGAGATTTCCCAAATTCGTGCTTGGCGACTATAAACTTGAATTCGGCGAAGGACTTTTGTTCGGATATCCACCACTTATTACTTTTAAGAATCAGGGAATGATTAAATCTCGTGAAAGAGGAATTCGGTTATATACTAATACGGGAGAGAATACTTATTTGCGTGGACTGGCTTTGGAATCAAGAATAAACAGTCGGATTAGGAACTTTATCTTCTGTTCTCGCACTCTGCTGGATGGCAAGGTTGAAAGTGGAGAAGTCTTTATTTATTATGATTATGAAAGCGACCACTCTACTGAGTCTGGCTTAGACAAAAGAGATAGGATACGGGAGGAGCTTTTGGGCACAAGGGTTGAATGGGATGGGGCTATAAAACTTGGGTTCACAGGATACAGAAACTCGCATTTCCTAAATCCGGAAGGCACTGAGATTGGGACTCATAAGCTTCTCGGAGCGGACTTCTCGTATAAGTTGGCTAAAACACAGTGGTTTGGTGAGCTTGGAAAATGTGATACAAGTTGGCGACTTTCGTCGCCTTTCCTTTGTAAGCTTAACCACCATTGCTCGACGGAATGGGCTTGGGTTACGGGAGTTGAATACAAAAGAGGGAAATTAAGATTAGGAGCATTATCAAGGCATTATCCGTCGCATTTTTATGTTTTTCACTCTTCTCCTTGGGCTGATAGGTCGGTCACAACAGGTGGACTTGCAGGAAAAGGAAATTACTTGTACATCGGATACAAGATTTCAAAGAGCACGAAATTCTCAGGATATTTTGATGTCTTTACTCGCCTGCCAAAAATCTATTCTCAAGAACTCCCGGAACAAGGGCTTAAATATTCCAGTGAGATAGAACACAAGGTCACAAAGAAATTTAGTATTACCGGCAGATATTCCTTTAAGTCTATTGGAGTCAGTTGGAGCAATCAATTTAGATTGCAGGCAGATATTGGAGTTAAGAATATTGATATGCGAGTTCGGGGAGAGAAGGGTTATGAGACTGATGGCAGAGATGGTGAGCTTTTGTATGGAGATATTAACTTTAAGCTTTTTAGAAATTTAAGTTTCTCAACAAGACTTATCTTGTTTGACTCAAATCTTTATAAATTTAAACTTTATGAATACGAAAGAGACTTGCCCGGACTTATGACAAACCGTGTTATAGCAGGCAAGGGTTCAAGGGCTTATTTTATTATTAAAGGCAGAGTTGCCTCAATTTGTGAGCTTGGTTTAAAATATGAGATAACCTCAAAATTCAGAGAATCCCTAACCCAGAGATATAGCATCCAGCTTGATTTAGAAATATAAACAAGTCCATTTTTAATTTCTCCTTGACAAAACGGGAATTTTGCAGTATTGTATTACAAATTGGAGGTGGCTATGAATAAATTTTTGTGTATTTTGTTTGGGATTTTTGTGAGTGGAGTTGGCTATTCTGATATGATAGCCGATATTACGGATACGGTGCACACAGAATTTGGGGTGTATCATCCTTATCCTGTAGATGTTAATCCTGCCTGCACACCTTATGCAATAGACTCAGGATTCACGAATGTGGCTAACTTTGATAGCTTTACCTTCACTGCTTGTGAGGAGTCACTTTTACTGAATAATGCTTTTGTATCTACACAATCGGCTCGGATGGAGATTTACGACATTTATAACGAGGCAAGAGAACGAGAGATGCCTATATTCGTGAGTTGCGATGCACTGTTGCATACTTATCATATTTTGTATGACAAGTTGCTTCAAACTGCCGAGGTTGAGCGACTCATTGGGGATATAGAAAACCTTACTGATACACTTTATTCCAAAGTCAAGACAGAATGGGATTCAGCAAGTGTTCCATCTGTTAAAGAGGCGTTGCGGTTGGACCTTGCTTATCTTGGTGTGGCAAAGTCATTACTTGAGCCCAGTTTTGCTCCGTTGCCAGAAGTGGAAGCACTTGTAGATACTGAACTTGCACTTATTTATGCTCATACGGGATATGTTCCATCTCCCATATTTGATTATTATGAGGATTACAGTCAATATGTGCCGAGAGGACATTATACAAAGAGCGATACACTTGAGCGGTATTTCAGGGCAATGATGTGGTATGGGAGAATGACTTTTGAAATAGATGCACTTCCAACGAGGATGGCAGTGCTTTTGGTTCATTCTATACATAATATTGATGTAGCGGGAGAGCCGGGAGCTGATGTTTGGGAAAGAGTTTATTTACCGACTATGTTTTTTGTGGGCAAGTCAGATGACATACATCTTTGGCAATATACTCAAATCGCAGAAGAGGTTTATGGAGCCGGTTTTGCTTCACTTCCGCCTGATAGTTTTGCTAACGATGTCCTGCTTAATGAATTTATGGCAAAAGCGGACTCTCTACCTGACCCTGCAATATCTACCTTGACTCCTAAGGGGCTTAGATTTATGGGGCAGAGATTCGTTCCTGATTCTTGGATGCTTGACACATTGGTTTTTTATCCTGAAAGACTGATGCCAAGAGGACTTGATGTTATGGCAGTTTTGGGTTCTGAGCATGCATACGAGATACTTGACCAAGTTTATCATGAAACTGACCTTCCAAAGTATGTAACAACGATGGATTATCTTAAAGCACATTTTGCGGCTTTGCCAGATGCTACCTGGGCGCAAAATTTATATTGGAACTGGCTATATTGTCTTATGCCATTTACATTTGCAAAAGGGAGTGGATTTCCAACTTTTATGCAGAATGAGGCATGGACACGCAAGGAACTTTATGGGGCTCTTGGAAGCTGGAGCGAGCTCAGGCACGATACGATATTATATGCAAAGCAAAGTGAAAGCCCAACAGGAGTACCACCTCCAGTACCACCTACAGTTCATGGGTATGTGGAGCCAAATCCCTGGGCATTTGCAAGACTTGCCTCTCTTGTAAAATATACAAGAGAAGGGCTTAAGGGGCTTGATTTACTTTGTTCTGATTTTGAGGCACGGCTTATAGGACTTGAAACCTTATTGCTTGTCCTAAAGACAATAGCAGAGAAAGAATTAACGAACAAGAGTCTTACTTATGGAGAAGATAGAGCAATTACTGGTGTAGGAGCTGAGATAGGTGAACTTCTTGCCTTTGATGAGTTCGGCTATTATGGAGAAAGTTATCTGAGTCCTCGGCACGATTGTGATGACCAGATGCCAGTTATTGCAGATGTGCACACAGACCCTAATACTGCTAGTTGTCTGGAAGAGGGAGTCGGTTATCCATTTAATTTGTATGTGATAGTTCCTTTAAATGGGGAGCTTACAGTATGTTGGGGAGCTGGGTTTTCGTATTACGAGTTTCATCAGCCAATTTCTAATAGACTAACAGATGAGGAGTGGCAGACGATATTACAAACTGACCCACCTGATGTGCCAGTTTGGGCAACAAGTTTTGTAGATACTTCACAGTTGTGTGCTATCCCAAATCCAGAGTATTATTATTGTGGGGAAGAATGGTATATACAGCAATTTGGAGTTGAGGAGAGAGAGTTAAGTCCGTTAGCTGACGGAAAGAGTTTAGAGTTAAGGGTTTATCCAAATCCCTCTGGGGGAGGAGCTGATATTAGATTTCAGATTCCAGATTGCAAATTGCAGATTTTCGCAGAATCCTGTGGAAAAGATATGCGATTGACGGTTCACGACATCTCTGGCAGACTGGTAAGAGAGTTGAGGGTTGGGAGTAAAGAGTTTAGGGTTGAGTGGAATGGAAGAGATGGTATGGGTAAGCAAGTGCCTCAAGGTATTTACTTCATAAAACTTAAGTCTGGAGATTTCGAGAAAGTATGCAAGTTTGTGCTCGTGCGATAAAGATTAGTATGGTGTAGCGTAAAGTTTTGCATGGAATGCGACGACAGAAAAGTTGTTTGTATAGATATAGGGAATTCTACTACATCCATTGGATTATTTGAAATGGGCAACCGCGAGGGATTGCCCCTACTTGCGAACCCTCAAAGAATATCAAATAAGGAGCTTGGAGATATAAAATCCTGGCTTCTCCCGATAAATCGGGATTTTCGTTTCACTCCAACAAATGATAAAGTGTCTGCTGTAATAATTGCTTCAGTTGTGCCGGAAAAGAATGAAGTCTTTCGTCGTGTAATTCAAGGAGTTTATAAGGTAGCCCCGAAGTTCGTTGACCCAAGTTTAATCAAGGGGGCTTATCCTGAGTTAGGAGCAGATAGGGTAGCAAATCTCATAGGTGGATACGAGAAATTTGGATTGTCTGTTTGTGTAATTGATTTTGGGAGTGCGACCACTATAGATGTCTTAAAACAGGCACAAGGCACAAGGCATAAGGCACAAGTAGATGGGGAATATGGGGGTGGAGTTATATTGCCTGGCGTGGAAATGGGACTCAAGGTTTTACATCAAGACACCTCCTTGCTTCCAGAAGTTTCTTTTGTGGGGACAATTCGCGAATTGCCCCTACTTGGTAAATCTACAATTGAGTGTATTAAATCAAGTAGCTACTGGGGAGAGTTGTGCAGAATTCAAGGATTGATAGAGAAAATCAAGCAGGGATTGAACCCAAAATTTGTTTGCACAGGAGGAGCTGGTGAATTATTTGCCAAAGCATTAGGGCTTAAGTATGAACCATGGCTTACTCTTTGGGGATTGTATTTTATATGGGAAAATAGAATAAGAGCTTAAATTCTATCGTATTCATCTTCTATTTCGCCGAACAATTCTTCGATTACATCTTCAGCGGTAATAAGTCCGGCGAGTCCACCGCGACGGTCCTTTACCAGAGCGAAGAAGTTTTCTTTGTTCTTTAACTCCTCAAAAAGAGCTTCTATTGATAAATTATCATCAATAAACTTACAGGGCTTAATTACATCGGACACGCTTGTTGCGGTAAGGAGACTTTTAGCTTCAACTACACCAATTATTTCATCTGCCTGAAGTGGATTTGAGCGATAGAGGGGAACCCTTGAATACCCACTCTCTTTTATTATTTGCTTTAGTTCTTGAAGAGAAACATCTGCTGGAGCAGAGAGGATTTTGTTTTTAGGAATCATTATTTCTTTTGCCTGTTTTCCTCTAAAGTCCAGTAGCCGAGAGATAATGCGATGTTCAGGTAAAGAAAGAGCTTTTTTGCTGGCGATACGGAGGTCTTCTCTTGTGAATCTTTGGAATGTGAATTTAGGGTGGGCATTGAATAATTTCAATATCCCAATAGAGCTATGATACACTATAAATATCAATGGATACAAGAGCCAGTAGATTACAACATAAGGTTTTGCAAGAATAATCACGAGTCGTTCTTTAAATCTTGAAGCTATAGATTTTGGCAGGACTTCTCCGAATATAAAGATAAGCAATGTTGTTAGCAGTATTACAACCCCTTCTTGAAGTCCCCAGACGCTTGATGCTATAACCGAAAGTCCGACTATTGCAAGATTATTCCCAACGAGGATGGTTATTAGTAACTTATCTTGATTGCGGAGGAGGTTTAAGGCAAACTTTGCTCCCTTTTTGTTTTTGCTTGCCCAATGCCTGAGCTTAATCCAATCACAGGATATAAAAGCCATCTCTGAAGCAGTAAAAAAGGCAGAAGCAATAAGAAGTAATATTATTCCTATCATTGTCCGATTATAGTGCGTAGAATATCATCAAGCGTAATGACTCCCACGACGCTCTTGTTATCATCATCAACTATAGCGATATGGACTCTTTTTCGCTGAAACTTCAAGAGCAATTCACTCGCACTCATTGAGGCAGATACAAAATAGGGTTTGCGTAAAGGCAATTCTTGTATTGCTCCTACTGTTTCCCTGTCAATTAAATCCTTGAGATAAAGGATGCCTGTGATGTGTTCAGGGTTACTATTATAAACGGGGATTCTTGAATAATATAATTTTGATATTGTAGCAGGGGTTAATCGCGTGGATGCAGAAAGAGATTTAAGTTCGGTTTTGGGTGTCATTATATCCTTCACTTTTTTGTCCTTGAAATTCAAAAGCGAGAGGATGAATTCCTTTTCCATATCATTTATACGACCGTCCTCTACTTCGGTTGTAACAAGCACTCGGAGTTCATCTCTGGTTATTGAAGCTCTGGGTTCAGGACTAATCAGTGAAATGAGTGCATTGATCGGTATAGTAATAGGCAAAAAGATATACCGAATAAAACGAAGGCAGGGTACTAATTTTAATGACACAGTTTCGGGATGTTCCAGCGAATAGAGTTTTGGCACAAATTCTCCAAACACAAGTAATAGGTAAGTCATAACTCCTGTTACTATTGCTAATCCTTCAGTCTGAAATATCCGATAAAATATTCTGGCGGCAATAATAGACGCACCTGTATTTACAAGAGTATTGCCAAAAAGTATGGTTCCCAGAAGCTTTTCTCGTTCTCGGAGTATAGAGAAGCCACGATATCGTGAGGCAAGTTTTTCAATCTTTACTCGCGGAAGATGAAATATAGCGGTTTCTGCGCCCGAGAAAAAAGCAGAAAGGAAAAGCAAGAAAACAAGAGCTAATCCTTCAAGTAAGTACGCCACTTATTTACCTACTTGAGTGTCTCTTTCACCTACTTGTGTGTCTCTTTCACCTGACTGTGTGGAATTCAGCACTTTATTTAGGTAATATTCCTGTTTTTCTTCCATTTCGCTACTATGCTCATAACCCAACAGATGTAGTATGCCATGAACCAAAAGACGAGAGACTTCTGTTTCAAGGGTCTCGCCCGAAGGAATTTGCTCCTCAGCTCTATCTAATGATATATATATATCTCCCAAGAATTGCGTAGGATGAGAGCGAGGGCTCTCATCTACCCTTGCTGAGTGGGTAGACGCAAGGTCTACCCCTACCTCTATGGGGAATGCAAGAACATCCGTTGGGGAGTCCACATTTCTGTATTTTTTATTCAACTCCTGAATATATCCGTTATCTACGAGAGTAATATCAATCTCTGTATCCTCCGCACCTTCAATCTCAAGCACGAGCAATGCAAGAGATTTAAGTGAAGTCCTTTTTATTGTTGGATTCTTTTTCAGACTTTTTATCTGCACTTTTCTCATATTCTATTCGTTGGTGGAAAAGACCTGTTAGCACAGGAAGGAAACTTTGTTCTATTTTCTTGAGTTCTACGAGAGATAAATTAACCTTAGAAAGTTGACCATCTTCAAGCTTTCTTTCAAGGGTGTCCTCTATAACCCCCTTTATTCTGGAGGGAGTTGGGTTTGTAAGACTTCTTGCGGTGGCTTCGATTGAATCGGCAAGCATCACGATTGCTGATTCTTTCGTGTGAGGCAAAGGTCCTGGATATCTAAAATCCAGCTCATTTACTTCTTTGTTAGCCAGTTTCGCCTTATTATAAAACGATTCTACTAATGTTGTGCCGTGATGCTCTTTTATAATATCTATAACTTCTCCTGGGAGTTTTTCTCGGCGAGCAAGTTCTATCCCTTCTCTTACATGAGAGATGATGATGCGGGCATTTAATTCTGGATTGAGTTTAGTATGTGGATTTACGTCCTGCTGATTTTCAATAAAATAGTCCGGTTTCTTAAGCTTGCCAATGTCATGATAATACGCCCCAACTCTTGCAAGTAATGGATTAGCTCCTACCACCCTTGCGGCTTGCTCGGCAAGAGCTGCTACTGTCATAGAATGATGATAGGTGCCGGGCGCATATCGGCTCAGGTCCATCAGAATAGGATGGTCGGGATTTGTATATTCTAAAAGAGTAATTGGAGTAGTGATTTTAAACCCTCGCTCAAAGAAAGAAAGTAATCCAAAAGCAACAAATGAGCTTCCAACACCTCCAATCGCAGCATATCCCAAGGACTTGAGCAAGGAAAGCCCGGAAGAAAGTTTTATAAGTTCCATCCCTAATGCAGTAAGGACATAAGCTCCTCCGGTATAAAGAGCGGGTTTATAGAAATCCGATGGTTTCTTGACATTGGTGCTTGCAAAGACAGAGACAACACCTGAAAACAGGCAAAGAATTAGCATCTCAAACCCTCCACCCGAATATATTGATATAAGGATTGTCAAAACTATAATTCCTGCTACACCTGCTTGGATTCCTAAAAGCAAAGAAGCTAAAACTCCGAATATTGCTATAGGGATAAGATATAAAGAGAATTTTGACAAGATAATAAGAGATGATACCCCCATAACAATAAACATAAGGAGCATAAGCAAAAATAATTTCCAGAAATCATTGAGTAATGGAGGGTGGAAAAAATAAAGAGATAAGTAAAGAACGAGGAGTGCAATGAGATATATAATATTCCTCCCAATAAATGTGGACATTCCAGAAATACCAGCTTCTTTGGGGAGAGATTGCAATTTCTCTATAACTTCAGGGGTGACAATATCATGAGCCCGTACAATCATTTCTCCTTTTGAGACAGTCCCCTTAGTAGGATTAATTCGCATAATTGCCTGTTCTCTCCTCTTCAAAGTTTTTGGCAAATCAGCTACCAGATTTGGCTTAACAAAAGAATTCGCAAGAGCTACAAAGGTGCTAATCGCATCGTTATTTCTTGGAAACATTTGAGTTGCCCGAGACTTAAAAATTCTGGAGAGTTCGTTAGAATCTAAGAATTCTCCTATGCTTCTTGGTTTTTCTTCTCCCAGGATTACTACTACCGCCCCATCAATTTTACTTTTCTCCGTGATTACCCCTTGCTTTGAAACTTCATCTAATATTTTGAGGAGGCTATCCTTTAAAGGTCTATAATTTTTAATCAAGAGGAATCCTATCTCCTTTTTCCCCAAAGAAGACTCAAGTTCAATAAGTTTAGCTCTTTTTTTGTTAAATGCCTCCTTCTCCCATCGCATCTTTTCGAGGTGCTCAAAGAAGTTCTCCGCCTCTTTTTTTACCACTTGAGCCTGCTTCCGGTCCCGGCGAAGTACAAAAAATATGCTCTTCCTGATACTTTCTTTTTCTTCTTGGAGTTCCTCCTTGTTCTTCTTTATGTAAAAAGTATGTGGGGCTATTATATCCTTTGGGGCGATATCTCCTATCTTTAAGCTAAATTTTGTTGGAAACGAGGCGGGATATATCAAGTTAAGAATCAACAAAAATCCAGCGAATAAAGCTATATTCTTAATGTTTATCCCGGAAAGATTCAGTTTCATTTTCATAAGCTTCCACTATTTTCTTCACTAAAGGATGACGCAGGATGTCGCTTTTGGAAAGCTTCACAAATTTAATCCCACGAATTCCTGAAAGCACTTGTTGAATATGTAAAAGACCCGAGAGATTAGGATTCTCAAGGTCAATCTGGGTTATATCTCCTGTGATACAAGCTTTTGATCCTATGCCGAGTCTTGTAAGGAACATCTTCATCTGCCCTTTTCCCGTGTTCTGAGCTTCATCGAGAATCACGAAAGAATTATCTAAGTTTCTACCTCTCATATAAGCAAGAGGAGCTACCTCAATTGTATGGTCTTCAATGCAATGTCTTATTTTATCATGAGGCATTAGCTCATAAAGAGCGTCATAAAGTGGGCGAAGATAGGGTTCTACTTTTTCTTTAAAATCCCCCGGCAGGAACCCAAGTCTTTCTCCTGCCTCCACAGCAGGTCTTGTAAGTATAATTCTACGGAAGACCCCTTTTTTTAAAAGCTCAACCGCCTTTGCAACAGCAAGGTAAGTTTTTCCTGTCCCCGCAGGTCCTATACAAACGATTACATCAAAGGAATTTAGTGCTTTCAGATACTCAACTTGACCAGAGGTTCTTGGTTTTATCAGTCTTTTGGATGTTACAATAACCTGCTTATCCGTGACTGTGGGGGACGGGTTTGGACTACCTAGATCTTCCTTAGATATGGTCTTTCCTTCTTTTATTTCCTTAATCAAGGATAAAATCTTTAGTTTTAAGAGCGAAATTTTCTCGGGTTCACCACAGAGGATGATATTATTACCCCTTAATACAATATCTATATCAAACTTCCTTGAAAGAAGTTTCAGATTTTCATCTAACCTGCCGCAAAGCAGTAAGGGGTCTATACCTTTTAAAGAGAGACGCTCTTTTACCAATTCTTTTCCCGATACGGGATTCCACAAATTAGGGTCTCGGAACCTTGAGCTTCCACCCGGGTTGAATAAGAATTGGGGTTTTTATCAAATCCTTGTTAGCTTTGTAAATCTTGGGCCACATAGCGTAATTTCCACGTCCATAGACCTCAGGATATTCCGCAAGTTTCGCAAGCCAATCGCCTTGTCGAACAACATATATATCGTGCTTCGACTCTGATGCGTGGAATTTTGCTATTTCATCTGCAATGGCTAAAATCTCGGCATCAAGCTTTGCGATTTCTCCCTCTAAAACAGCTATTTTCTCTTCTTCTTCCGTTATCTTTGCATTCGCTGCGTCCTCTTTTACTTTATACTGTTCCACAAGTCTCATTGCTTGTTCTTCTGTAAGCTTCATTTCTTCGGCGTAACCAGTAAATGCAATAAAGGATGCTGCGATTACCAATGTGATGCATAAATTTTTCATAATTACTCACCCCCTATCTTGAGATTTTCCAACTCTCTCCTTAATTCCTCTGCCCGTGCTTCCTTTTCAACCTTCTTTTCCTCGAGCTTGAGACGCTTGGCTTCCAGCTCTTTGAGTTTTGTCTCAGCGCTCTCAGCTGCTTGCTTCCTCATATTCAAGGCACTTAAAGTCTCGTGAGACGCTCCTTTTGGGCCACACCCAGAAAGAAGAAGCACCGAAGCAACCATGAAAAATGCCAATAACTTCTTCATCTTAACACCTCCTTTTCCTTGTTATATCCTTAAATCTTAAATGTCTTTATTAAAGCAACTATTGTATTAGATAACATACGAAAATAGTTTGTCAAGATATAATAATAAAAAAGTTTTGAAAAAATGTCCCAATGTGCAAAATAATAGTTGTTGCACCATATATTTTTCGCAGGGAACTCCCCATCGCTACTGTTCCTTTCAACATCGCCACCGTTCCTTCCAACATCGCTTGTGGGGAACTCCGTCTTTTCCTCAATCCTTTTTCCTTGACAGGTGAGTTTTTTGAAATATGCTTGGTTTAAGATGCTAAGAAGAATAAAGATTATTGGGACCGGGAGTGCGATTCCACCTCGCGTTATCACTAATTTTGACCTGGAAAAGATGGTGGATACCTCTGATGAGTGGATAAAAGAACGAACAGGAATTAGCGAGCGTCATATCGTTGACAAGGAAACCGCAACATCAGATTTGGTCGCAGAATCTACTCTGATTGCGTTAAAAGCAGCGGGACTTGAAGCAAAAGACCTCGGTGCTATTATAGTGGCAACAGCATCGCCTGATACTGCATATCCGCCCACTGCCTGTTGGGCACAAAAAAAGCTTAATATCCCGGGAATACCAGCTTTTGATATATCGGCAGCGTGTTCTGGCTTTCTTTATGGGCTTGAGTTAGCAAGTGCGTTAGTAGAATCAGGGAGATACCGAAATATACTTGTTTCAGGAGCTGAGGTAATGTCAAGGATTGTGAACTGGGAAGATAGAGATACCTGTGTAATTTTTGGAGACGGAGCAAGTTCAGTAATTGTAGATAGGAGCGATGGAGAAAGTGGTATAATATCTTCTTATTTAGGAGCAGACGGGACGCTTGGAGATCTTCTTTATCAGCCAGCAGGAGGAACAAGAATGCCAGCATCTCAGGAGACAATAGACAAGAAATTACATACAGTGCATATGAGAGGAAAAGAGGTATTCAAGCATGCAGTGAGGACAATGGGGGATGCAGCGATTCGGGTGCTTAAAGAGGCAAATATTACGAACAAGGATATAGCACTGTTTATCCCTCATCAGGCGAACTTACGGATAGTAGATGCTACTTGCAGAAGAGCAGGCATCCCAATGGAACAAACCCATACGATAATCCATAAGTATGGGAATGTCCCGGCGGCTTCCATTCCGCTTACTCTAAATGACGCACTTCAGAAAGGTAGGATAAAACGAGGCGACCTTTTGCTTTTTGCGGCATTTGGTGGTGGATTTACCTGGGGAGCTATGGTGCTCAGGTGGTAAGCAATAGGTAACAAGCATTCGATTTTCCCCATTTTTAAAAATCTTACTTGACAAATTAGAATTCGGAAGTATAGTATATATAGAGATGAAAAAAGAAAAAGGAATGAGTTTAGTTCTTGTGATGGGGATATTTGTAATCCTCGGGATAATAGCAGTTACATTTATAACCATAAGCACAAATGAGGTTAAGGTGAGCAAATATACGGCAAACTCAAAAATTGCGTTTCATTCGGCGGAAGCAGGGTTAGATTATGGAATAGCAAATGTTCCCATGGACTTATCTGCGTTTCCTTCATCACCTGATATCTGGGATACGCTTCCAAATCAAGCTATGTATAAAAGTGGACCGCCTGATACTGTGCCCATACCACCAGAGTTTAGTGGAAAGCAGTATTTAGTGGGATATAGTATGGAGCACGGCTCTGCGTTTTATGATTATCGTTTTAAACTCCACGCATCTGGAAAAATAAATAGAAGCACGCGAGAAATAAAGGCAGAAGTTAAATGTGGTCCTATGGGTGGAGGGGGAACAGGATATTAAAGAGTTGAAGAGTTAAAGAGTTGAAGAGTTAAGGAGTTAAGGAATTAAGGAGTTAAAAGGAGGTAGAAATGTTAGGATTTATAAGTTTACTTTTTGCTTTGCAATCTATTCCGCACGAGGGAACAATTGCAAGAATCGCTACAAACGAGGGTGTGCTAATTACACTTGAGAACACAAAGCTTAAGGACGGCAAGAGCATTTATTGGAAAACAAGGATTATGAAACTCGGGGATAAATTGAGGATAGAGAGGACTTTTCCGGGTTCAGAAGAAATTAGTCAGGTGATTATATGGGACGGCAAGCAGTGCAGACTTTTTATGCCGAATCATAAACCACAACTAATTCCACCTATAAGGGATGGGCTTGAATTTATTGGGTTCAAAGGAAAAGTGAAAGATGAAAAAATAACTTGGGAAATAGATGCAAACAAATTACCATTGAAGAAAGAG
>JAUWHX010000070.1 GCA_030605695.1 bacterium
TCTTGAAGTGCTTCCTTTATCTTTTCAAAGTATTTTCTCCTATCTTTAGAGTACTTCTTTTCTTTTTTAGGGAGTGATATTTTTGCAATTTCCTCTTCAATATTTAAATGCATAGGATAAGGCACCATTGGTATCAATCTATCTGCTATATAATGCAGGACTACACCCATTTCAAAGAAGCGTTTTGGGGAATCTTTTAAGAATAACTTTCTTGCTTTTAGAATTCTTTCTCTAATTACTTTATCCAGATACTCGTGGTCGTGATGATGAGAATGGTCTCGCCATTTATCAGGTGTTATTGAGCCCTCTGCTAATTTTACTATATCTTCCTTGCTAAAATCTAAATTGGAGCCAACCCATTCTGCAATTCGGAGGTGCGATTTCCATTTCATTTATAAGATTATTAGCTCGGGGTCAAGTGAGACTTTGAATTTCTGGTAAACCTTTCGTTGAACCTCTGATATAAGAGCTTTAACATCTTTGTAAGTTGCTTTTTCAAGATTTACAATAAAATTTGCATGGAGAGTTGAGACCTGAGCATCTCCAATTCTTAAGCCCTTGCAGGATGCGAGTTCTATAAGCTCACCAGCGATTTTATCTTCAGGATTTTTAAATACACACCCGGCTGATGGAAACTCAAGTGGCAGACGAGATTTTCTAACTTTCACTATTTCCTGTATTCTCGCTTTAATTCTACAGGGGTCTCCTCTTTTTAATTTAAGTTCAGCAGAAAGAATAATCTCAAATTCTTCTTGTCCCGCAGAATACGGGACACTATGCTTAAACCTTGATTCACGATACCCAAATCCAATTTCCTTATGCTCAATCCAGTAAATCTCTCCTTTTCTATTTATGACTTTCACTCTTTCTATCACTTCACCGATTCTTTTTCTTTGAGCTCCTGCATTCATTGTAATTGCTCCTCCAAGAGTCCCCGGAATCCCACTCATAAACTCTAAACCCGATAGTCCTTTCTCAACTGCAACTTCTAACAATCTTGAGATTGAAATCCCCGCTCCTACTCGTAGGTACGATTCGTGAATTGCATCTACATCACAAAAGTAAGGTTCTCCAATTTGCATAACAATTCCAGAAAACTTATCATCCGGGAATAAAAGGTTAGTCCCATTTCCAATTACAAGTAGAGGAAGTTTGTTTTGATTAACAAAGTTTAAGACAGATTTGATGCCATCTATACTTTCAGGAATTACAAAAGAATCACAGCGACCTCCAATCTTGAAGCTCGTGTGCAGACTTAACGGCTCATCAACTCTAATCTCGCAGGACTTCAAGCTGGAGACCATATATTTTAGGCATTTACCTTTTTAAGAGTCTGGAAGTAATTGACGAGAAAAGACAGTAGAACACCTGTAAAAATGGAGAGCATACCAGCAATTAATAAATTCAATTTAATTTTTGGAGATGTATGAGATTCCGCTGGCATTGCTTGGTCAAGGAGAGTAGCGACAGGTTTTATACTCGTAATCTTTAATTCATCATTCATCCCGTCAAGGTTTATTACATAAAAGTTTGCAATCTTTGCAGAAAGCTCCGAATCCCTTGACCCAACTGTAATTGAAATTACTCCTTCTTTTGAGACAGAAATATCAGTTGAGCTCTGCAAGTCCCTAATCACTGGGGAAGAAGATTTAGCCTTGTAAAAATTCTCAAGTTTAAATTTCTCTACTATATCTCTTGCCATTCTTTTTGACTTAAGCATAGCTATGATTACCTGTGTAGCAGCACCTCCACCATATAAACCTGCTGGCAACTCCTCTCTGAGTATATAAGGCAGTCTACTTTGAAGCAGAATGTTCTTCTCTGCGGTTACCTCTGACGTGAGGATGGATGCTGTAGATTTGTAAATCTTGGGCATTCTTAGGGTGATGATTAGAGCCGCAACCTCAACTATTATAAAAACAAAGCTTATTAATTTCCATTTGCTTTTTATTACTCTAAAGAAATCAAGAATATTTACTTCTTCATCCATTCTATATCAAAGTATCCGCATACAGATGTTCACAGATAAAACAGATTTACGCAGAAAAATATTATTTCTTTTATATAACCTGTGACGATCCTTCTAATCCGTGTGCTGATGTTTTTTCGCTCTCACAAAAGTGATTTTATTGCTAAGGCTGAAAACCCAATTTGATAAAGGGCTTGAACAATATCTTTGACTACATCGCCTGTCGGACGGCGAATTGAAAACTTCTCTGGAACTATAATAGTATCTCCTCGTTTAATCTTGCCTCGTTTAGTCACTTTGCCGGATGCTTTCAGGATATATATCTCCTTTTTATCTGCTTCTTTTGTTACTCCACCTACTTGTGAGAGATACCACCCAAGCGATTTGCCTTCTCTGTAAGTAACACCTGATGGGTTATAAACACACCCGATAATTTGAACAGTGCTTGGGACCTTGGGAATATGCAAACTGTCTCCATCTTCTATCGCTATATTATGCTCCTTAGAATCAAAATTAGTTAAATTAATTATCATTCTACCTGGAATTTCCATCTCTGCCATAATATCTATAAGTTCCTGACGTCGTCGTATAACTTCTTCCTGTTTTCTTTTTTCTTCTATGCCGAGTCCTGACACCTCAATTGCTGTTAATTCCTCTAATAATTTTTTTCGTGCATTAGTCACGAATTCCTTTGTCGCAGATGCTTGTTTTTGCTTAACGGACTCTCTTGCAAAGACAGCCCCTGTGAGAAATGCGTTTTCGGTAAATCCACCTGCACGATGAATTACGGAACTAAGTCGTTCTTCTCTATTCACCACATAGATACCGGGATGCACAACTTCACCAGTAACCACAATTTTTGGTAGATGAGTCCATTCTGTCCGTTCCCGGACAAATAACCAATCATCTGGCTCTAACTCAATTGCCCTATCCGTGGAATCTACGAGATTTATATTAATAATTTCAAGCGGAGCTTTGGGTGATTTTCTGCATAGTTCAGTATGAGGAAAGTCTGCTACAGGAGAAGCGCCTCCTGCTCTAAATATGAGGTCGTCAACTGTCATATTTGGGGTAAGTTCATATTCTCCAGGTTCATAGACAGCTCCTGATATTTTTACATATAGAGCAGGCAAGACATCAGTCTTAGCATATACTACAAGTTCATCCCACTCTTTAAGTTTTATGTTTTGAGTAGAATCTCCTGACATGGCAAGTCCAAGATTAATTGGTATAATTTCTCGAGTTTTATCGTCTTTGAATCTTGAAATTTCAGCACGCTTAAGATAAGTACCAGCAAGAATCCCCTCAGATTCCCGTATAAGGTCAACTACACTGAAATTCGGCTTAAGTGCATAATCTCCAGGACGCTCAATATTTCCATATATAGAGACATAATTATATCGTTTTGGAAGTATTGGCGAAATAAGTACTAAATCCCCATCCTGAAGTTCAAAATCAGCTGTCTTTTTGTCAAAATCTGAAATGTCGGCAAATTTAAGGTCCATAACAACTTTACGTTCGTACTCACGGATGCGTTCAACCTGAACACGCTTTAGATAACTAACAGGAGTAACACCCCCTGCCATTTTAATAAGGTCACGCATCGTTTCATTGGACTTAACTTCATAAATTGCTGGTCGTTTTACACTGCCTGCAATGCCAACTACTTTCCCAATAGGAGGAACATAAATTATATCTCCTGAACTTAAGCTGTAATCACTTTCCTTATTTCCATAAAGCAAAATATCATAAAGGTCTATCAACTTTTTCGTGGAACCTACTAATTTTATTTTTCTCATTGACCCAAGTTTTGTAGGCCCTCCTACATTACACAGAGCATGAAAAATAGTTGAGAGCGATGAAATATCGTATCCACCCGGTTGCTTGACTTCCCCTAAAATGAACACACGGACGCTTCGGAGCCTTCCCATAGTTACATTAACTTCAAGATTAGTGTAATGTTTAGCAAGTTGTTTGGCTATGAGGTTTTGGGCATCTTCAAATTTAAGTCCCCAAATATAAAGGGCACCAGCTTTTGGCAAAATTATCTTGCCATCACGGTCAATCCTGACTTTGAAAGTCTCCTGAATTTTCCCCCATATATTAATTATAAGCTCATCGTTTGGACCTAAAACATAAGTTGAGGAAATAGGCCATGATTCTGCTGGAGCAAATGTAGTAGAAGGCGTTTTAAAGATGTCATACCCAAATTGAAAGATAGACTTTGATACTCCAATAGCAAACTTAGGTGCAAACATCTGCTCAATGGTTGAAGGTAACTCTTCTGCCTCCTCATAAGTAATTCCTTCCTCCGGTGGAATTTCAACAGTATCCCCTTTTTCTTTACTCTCCAATTTTTTCTCGGTTTCTTCAACAACTCCAGATTCGGCTTTGACCCTTTTGATAAGATTTTCTATTTTTCTATCTTGAGCAAATAATTGGACGGAGAGAAGGAGAGAAAATAATATTAATTTCTCCATTAGAGCAATTGCTCTCTTTAGCAAAATTCGGTTTTGCAGAAAACTTCCATTCATACGAGTTATATAGCTTTGTTTAAGTATTCTTTTTATAAGTTATCCCGTTTTTATACGATGTCAAGAAAAAACAAACCATAGTGTCTAATGACCTCATATGGTAAGCACTTTGCCAATATGCTATGATAAGTTCTCCTTGACAAAATAAACGACAGCAATAGAATTCAAAAAAGGAGGTTGCTATGTTAGAGTGTAAAATTCAAGAAAACAAGATTAGGTGTAATTGCACTTATGAGCCCTGCGACAAAAAAGGCAAGTGTTGTGAATGTATCAACTATCACTGGCAAAGAAAAGAATTGCCAGCTTGCTTCTTCCCAGATGATGTAGAGAAAACTTTTGACCGTAGCATAGAGAGATTTATCAAGATATACCAAGAAAGAAATTAATGAAGGAGGAGAGATGAAAGATTTAGCAGAATTAGCATTAAACACCTTGAATCTGAAGGGAGTAAGCTATGGAGACATACGAATAGAAAGTGCTATTAAAGAGTCTATTCATACGAAAAATGGGAATGTGAATGTCCTGACAAGAAGTGATGATAGAGGATTTGGCATTAGAGTTGTCAAAAATGGTGCCTGGGGATTTGCCGCATCATCAGACCCTTCAAAAGAAAGCATTCAGAGAACAGCTGCTCTGGCTGTGAAAGTCGCTGAATCAAGTGCCAGATTGAAGACTAAAGATGTGGGGTTAGGTGAAGCACCCAAGATTACGGATAAATATGTATCCAAGGTTGCAATAGACCCCTTCACGATTCCGACAGAAGAAAAGATTAGTCTATTACTCCAGGTTGATGAACTAATTCGTAAGGTTAAAGGTATAAAAGTCTCAGAAGCTAAACTCAACTTTTGGAAGACAAACAAGTTATTTGCCTCATCCGAAGGCTCGTTTATTGAACAAGAGATTACAGAAAGTGGCGGTAATATAAGTGCCACTTCGGTAAAGAATGGAGAAACTGGGAGCCGAAGTTATCCCGGGTTCCTGGGTGGGCATTACAAAACAATGGGATATGAATTCATTAAATCGCTCAATTTTCTTGAAAATGCTGAAAAAACAGCAGAGGAATCAGTTGCTCTTCTCTCTGCCCCAGAATTTGAAGAAATGGTTACAACTGTCATCATTGATGGTCCAATGGTAGCAATTCAGGTTCATGAAACTGTAGGGCATCCAGTTGAACTTGACAGAGTATTTGGCACAGAAGTGAGTTGTGCTGGGACTTCTCATCTGACGCAGGACAAACTCAGTAAGTTCCAGTTTGGCTCACCTATTGTAGGCATAACAGCAGATGCTACACTATCTGGAGGATTGGGAAGCTTTGGATATGATGACGAAGGAATTCCAGCACAGAAATCTTATATTATTAAAGATGGACTGTTCACGGGGTATCTTACATCCCGAGAAACAGCTCTTTTGATTGGGCAAAAAAGCAACGGAGCGATGAGAGCCTCTGGATGGGACAATATACCTTTGATTAGGATGACAAATATAAACCTTGAGCCGGGAGACTGGAAGTTAAAAGACCTTATTGCTGATACTGATGATGGAGTATATATTGTTTCTCCAACTATGCCGAGCATTGACGACAAGAGATTGAATTATCATATTAGCACAGAACTCGGCTGGCGAATAAAAAATGGCAAGCTCGCAGAAATGATAAAGAGACCGAGTTATAGTGGCATATCTTATGAAATATGGCAAAACTGTGACGCAATATGCAGTAAAGACGAATGGGAAATATGGGGAGTGCCAAGCTGTGGTAAAGGCGACCCAATGCAATCAATGCATGTGGGACACGGTGCATCTCCTGCAAGATTTAGGAATATAAAAGTAGGGAGGAAAAGATGAGAACAAAAGAATATATCCGGAATATAGCTAATACTGCCCTTGGTGCAGTTGATGCAGACCAGACTGAGGTCGGTATTTATAGTTATGAGATGGGAGTTACGAGGTTTGCAAATTCTATAATTCATCAGAATATTGTGAAAGAATCTGATGAACTTTGGGCAAGAGTTATACTGGGTAAAAAGATTGGTGGTATTTCAATGGGCTCCCTTGATGAAGAGAGAGTAGCCAAAGGAATGTGTGCCGCATATGAACTTGCTAAACATCAAAAAGAGGACCCGGATTTCAAGACACTCCCTGAAACCAAATCTATTGAACAGATTGAAGAAATACATCCTGTAAGTCCAGATGAACGAGCCCAGTGTGTTGAAAAGATAGTTAATATCGCTAAAAAACATAACTTAACTGCAGCAGGTGCAATTTATACTGTCCATACGATGCTTGAAGTAGCAAATTCTCTCGGAATGAAGAGCTTTGGCACGATGGAGTCTTCGGAGGTAGAGGTAACGCTTATGTCTGATGACAGTTCAGGCTTTGCGGCACAATATACGAAGAATTTTCCAGCAATAGATTGTGGAGCTTTGGCTGAAATTGCCTGTGAAAAAGCAATATTAAGTAAGAATCCTGTTGAAGTACCTCCAGGTAAATACACAGTATTATTGGAACCATATGCAGTAGCTGAATTCTTGAGATTCTTAAGTTATCTCGGATTTGGAGCAAGAGCTTATCAGGAAGGAAGAAGCTTTATGTCAGGAAAGATTGGCGAGAAGATAACAGGAGACAATATTACAATATACGACGATGCTTGTCACCCCGAGACCATTGGCTTTCATTTTGACTATGAAGGAGTACCGACAAAGAAGCTGGCGTTGATTGAAAATGGAATAGCTAAAAATGTAGTATATGATTCTTATTATGCAAACAAAGAAGGCAAGAAGTCAACAGGTCATGCTATACCACAACCCAATCCATACGGTCCTTATCCAAGGAATATAGTGCTTGTTCCTGGAAATAGCACAAGAGATGAAATGCTCCAATCAATTGACAAGGGAATACTTGTAACAAGATTTTGGTACACCCGACTTATTGACCCGGATAAGACTTTAGTTACTGGTATGACAAGGGACGGCTTATTTCTTGTGGAGAATGGCAAGATTACAAAAGGGATAAAGAATATGAGATATACAGCAAACATCTTGGAAACCCTAAAGAATGTTCTTATGCTCTCAAAGGAATGCAAATTGGTAGGCAGTGTTGTCCCTTCTCTTCTTATTAAGGACTTCAACTTCTCTGGCAAAACAGAATATTAGCCAAGGTAATGCGTCCGTTAGCTAACGGATTTAAAAGTTTGAAAACAAGACTAATAATTGGAATCAGTGTTTTAGTAGTTATTGCAATAATCCTATTTGGTATCCACTTAAAAAATGAACATCTTGTTACTATATGGATTAGTGAGACCCCTTTACAAGTGGAGATAAGAGATACTCCTTCTGGATGGAGTCGTGGCTTGATGTTCCGCAAGACTCTACCAGAAAATCAAGGAATGCTATTTATCTTTGAAGACTCTGATTTCCATTCCTTCTGGATGAAAAATACTTATATACCACTCTCCATTGCTTTTATTTCAGCAAGCAAGGAAATTGTGCAGATTGATACCATGCTTCCTCTTGATACTTTAAATCTTCATTTCCCCAAAGAACCAGTTAAGTATGCGATAGAAGTAAACCAAGGATGGTTCCAGCATCATAAAATAAAGGTCGGTGATAAAGTTAGAGGATTAAATGAAAAACCCTGAAAGAGTGTCTTTTGATAAAATAAAAGCTCAAAGCAAGATTAATATTCCTCAAAAAAAGCTTGCAAAGATGAGAATGGAGAGTATTTTTTGTAAAAATATGATGAAAAATAAACTGTTGTGGGGCATGATTGTAATAGGGTTATTTCAGGGAATTGCAATGGCGAAGGGAGAAAAAAATGAAGTTATCCTTATGGATTCAACAAATAAGGATTGTGACCCAAAGTGGGGAATAGGTATTGTAAGTAGGATTGGTAATCGTAACAGAAGTGCGCAGATGAATTATCCAGAAACACCAGTTTCTGTGTATAATTCTCCTCGTGGACATAAAATTGGCTCATTGATTGAAAGAGAATCATCACATCCGTACTACAAACTCTTTCTGTATAAATTCAAGGATCAAACCAAGACCATTGTTAAAACTGATGACTTGCGAGAAATTAACTATGAGGGTACATGTTTAAAGTATTACAAACTTGTTGATGGTTATGCGAATGTATTGCTTCGCGCTCACGAAGGCGGAGTTTGGTTAAGTGTTGATGAAATAAAAGACAAGGGTTATTATCCACAAAATTGGATGGATTTTTTGTTGTCTAAAAAGCATATATACTATCCCTTTATAAAAGATAGTTTAGATATAAAACTGGAACCTTCTATAGACAGTGAAACCGTAGCGAGAATAAAGGGTGACTTATATAAAGTCACCTTTACTGGAAAAACACAGGGAAAGTGGGCAGAGGTCCTCGTAATCAAATATGATAATCACTTCTGTAGTGGTGAGAAACAAACAATAATCGGCAAATGGAAAGGCTGGCTTCAACCTTTAAATAAAAAAGGCTATCCCAATATATGGTTTTACACTAGAGGATGTTGATGCATTAACTGTTATCAACTTTATCTAATATCATCTTTGTAATTCATTTTGTCAACTCTCTACCTCAAATAAATCTTTGCTTATCTATATCCTAATCTTTATGGATATACTGTCTCTTTCTGAAAAATATCTTGCAAAAGTGAGGATGGGGAATATTTATAAAGTATGAGGAATAGAAACTTCTATATTCAATCTTATGGGTGTCAGATGAATGTTTATGATTCAAGGATTATTGCACAAATTTTATCAGAAAACGGATATAAAGAAACTGCCGATAAAAAGAATGCAGATGTTATTATTGTTAATACTTGCAGTGTGAGAGAGCATGCGGAACAAAGAGCTATTGGGAGAATTGGTGAGTTGCAGGACCTCAGGAAGGAAAATCCAGGCATCCTCATTGGAGTGGTCGGCTGTATGGCACAGAATCTGGGTAACTCTATTAAAGGTGCAGACTTTGTAGTGGGACCTTCAGGTTATAGAAAACTGCCCCAAATTATAGTTCAGAGTTTAGAGTCCAGAGTTCAAAGTTCAAAGAAAAAACTCACAACTCACAATTCACAGTCGTGTATTGAGCAAACTGATGAGCTTTACTCTGATATTTTTCCTGAATCAAAGGATGGGATAACTGCTTTTGTATCTGTGATGCGGGGATGTGATAATTTCTGTTCCTATTGCATAGTTCCTTATGTAAGAGGACAGGCAAGGTCAAGGCCTCCCGAAGATATTTTAAAAGAGATTGAGTTGCTTTCAAGTAAGGGCATAAAAAAAATAACTCTCCTCGGGCAATCTGTGAATGAGTATTCGTATAATGGAGTTAATTTTCCTCATCTTTTGAGGTTAATAGATGGAACTGGTGTTCCGTGGATAAACTTCACAACCTCCCATCCTAAAAATATGAGTCAAGAGTTGATAGATGCAATAAGAGATGGAGAGAAGATATGTGAGTGGCTTCATTTACCCATGCAATCCGGGGCTAATGAAATCCTGAAAAAGATGGGTAGAGGATACACAAAAGAAAAATATCTTGACTGGATTCATAAAACAAGAAAATCCATCCCAGAGGTCTCAATAACTACAGATATTCTGGTAGGGTTTCCCGGAGAGAGTGAAAAGAATTTCAATGAAACACTTGAGGTAATCAAAGAGGTGAGATTTGATTCTGCTTATATGTTTAAATACTCCGAGCGACCTCACACTAAGGCGTATAATATGAAACCTAAAGTTCCTGAAGAAATGAGAATTGAAAGACTGGAAGAACTAATAAATATTCAGAATAAAATAACTCGCGAGAAAAATTCCGAGCTTATAGGCACAACACAAGAAGTTTTGGTTCTTGGCAAAAGCAAAAGAGGTAATTCACTATATGGGAGGACAAGGCAAAACAAAGTGGTATTATTTAATGGCAAAGCATCTCCGGGAGATTTTATTAAAGTAAAAATAAAGGAACTGCGTGGCTGGACTCCTTATGGAGAACTTCTGTCAAAAAAAGAACCACTAATTACACGAATAAACACGAATCTACCTGAGACCGAACATCTTGAAAAACTGCAAGGGGAAAATGTGGCTTGACATTGCAAAACATCTTGATATATTTGTTGCAGGAGGGAAAAATGAGAACTATTAGAGCGCCAAGAGGCAAAAATATATCCTGTAAATCCTGGGGAGCTGAAGCAGCTATGCGGATGCTTATGAATAACCTTGACCCTGAGGTTGCTGAGCTTCCTGAACAACTTATAATATACGGTGGGTCTGGAAAGGCAGCACGCAACTGGGAATGCTTTGATAAGATTGTAGAAAGCTTAAAAACCCTGGAAGAAGATGAGACGCTCCTTATCCAGTCAGGCAAGCCCGTTGGAGTTTTCAAGACTTTTACTCACGCCCCAAGAGTGCTTATTGCTAATTCCCTATTAGTCCCGAAATGGGCTACTTGGGATTATTTCAGGAAACTTGAGGCAATGGGGCTAATAATGTATGGGCAGATGACTGCTGGCTCGTGGATATATATAGGAACCCAGGGTATTATTCAAGGAACCTATGAAACATTTGCCGCCTGTGCTTCCAAGCATTTTGGTGGCTCGCTTCGTGGCAAATTTGTTCTCACTGCAGGGATGGGAGCAATGAGTAGTGCACAGCCACTTTCAGTAACTATGAATGACGGAGTGATTCTTGATGTCGAAGTAGATGAGAGCAAAATTGACCGCAGAATTAAAAAAGGATTTTGTGAGCTAAAAGCTACATCACTTGACGAGGCATTAAAACTTGTAGATGAGGCAGTTAAGAAGAAAATCCCTCGTTCAATTGGGCTTGTTGGCAATGCCTCAGAAATTCACCCAGAGCTCGTGAGTCGTGGGATTATTCCAGATGTTCTAACTGACCAGACATCCGCTCATGATGAGTTAAATGGCTATATTCCGGGAAATATGACATTGAAAGAGGCGATTGAACTCAGGGAGAAGAATCCCAATGATTATATAAAGCGGAGTTTTGAATCAATGGCTCGGCAAATGCGTGCGATGCTTGAGATGCAAGCCAAAGGAGCAGTTGCATTTGATTATGGAAATAATATACGAGGACAGGCAGAGAGTGCAGGAGTGAAAGATGCATTTAAGATTCCTGGATTTGTGCCCGAATATATAAGGCCTCATTTTTGCAGGGGAAGAGGACCATTTAGGTGGGTGGCTCTTTCAGGTGACCCGAAGGATATTTATACAACTGATGAAGTGATAATTCGTGAATTTCCAGAAGATGAGATACTTAAGAAATGGATACAACTTGCTCAGAAGCAGGTTCCATTTCAAGGGTTGCCAGCTCGTATATGCTGGCTCGGTCAGGGGGAACGTGCAAAGTTTGGAAGAATAATAAATAAGTTAGTGAGAGATGGAAAAATCTCTGCTCCTATAGTGATAGGCAGAGACCATCTTGATGCTGGTTCAGTAGCCTCGCCAAATCGCGAGACAGAAGGAATGCTGGATGGCTCAGATGCTATAGCAGATTGGCCTATTTTGAATGCTCTCTTGAATACTGCATCAGGAGCAACTTGGGTCTCGGTTCATCATGGTGGTGGAGTAGGAATAGGAAACTCAATTCATGCAGGGCAAGTGATTGTAGCAGATGGAACAAAGGAGATGGACGCTCGGCTTGACAGAGTCCTAACAAATGACCCCGGGACAGGGATAGCTCGCCACGCAGATGCAGGATATGAGGATGCAATAGAAGAAGCTAATAAAAAGAATATCCACATCCCAATGCTGTAAGGAAAAAACGCATTGCCTAATATAGATTGTGGAAAAACTCCTCGGGAGAGATTCGAACTCTCAACCTTGTGGTTAACAGCCACCTGCTCTGCCATTGAGCTACCGAGGAATAAAATAGCATTTAGTCCGTCAGCTGACGGATAGCATCTTGGCTTTTGTATTTGGGTTTGCTAAACACTAACTACTAAATGCTAAATGCTTAATACTATCTGATGACTGCAAATTTCTTTACATCCTTATTGTTACCGTATGTCTCTAACAAGCAAACGTAAATCCCGCTTCCTACTAATTTTCCGTCCTTGGTTCTGCCATCCCATCTGAAAATATGACGTCCCAGTGTCTGATTTAGGGCTTCAAACTCCTTCACAATCCTACCAGAAAGAGTATATATTCTTAAATGCACATAAGAATCATTTGTAAGTTGATACGGAATTTCAAGTTCTATTCCTCTTCCCGGCTTAAATGGATTTGGGTGAATGTTAAAAATCTCATCCCTCGCAAAAGGATATGGCTTGATATCCGGTGGTTCAATATCATATATTGCTTTATAAACATGGGGTATTCCCCAGCCTAAAGTATCATCAGGACTACTATGATTACTCGCCGTACTTAATATCGCCTCTCTTATTTTCATAGGACCCCAGTCGGGATGTGCCTCTTGCACAAGAGCGCATACCCCAGCCACGAGAGCTGTAGCACAAGAAGTCCCTTGATATGTCGCATAACTATTTGCAGAATCAGGATTATCAATCTGATAGCCATACCACGGAGCACAAACATCAGGTTTAAATCTCGCCGAGTCATAAGGAGGCCCTATAGCACTGCCCCAATTTGTATAAGCCATTGCACCAGGTTGTGACCATATCCATCCAACATCCTTGTCCTTTACTACTCCTCCAACAGCAATGACGCTATCAGCGTCTGCCGGTGCTACAATACAGGTATCAGGACGGGTTTTTTCTTCAATATTCCCCATTGCAGTTACTAAAAGCATACCTTTGCTTGCTAACATACTGGCTACTATGCTTATAGGTGTAGTATGACCATCCATACCCGAATAGCTGTAATTGGAATCAGGGTAATCTACCCAATTTTTGTATCCAAGAGAATTTGATATTATATCTACACCGATTGAGTCTAACCATTGTGCACCTTTTATCCACCAATGCTCTTCCATCAAAATATCTTCACCTCTGTCCAATTCTGTTCTTGCCAGAGCAAGTGAGCATCCATACGCAGGTCCTACTACTTCTGCTGATTTAGCTCCTGCAATCAATGAAAGCATTCTGCTCCCATGACTAAAACCACAGTTGTTATCTCCCGGGTCCTCCGGGTCGTAATGCAAGATTGTATCATCACCTACAAAGTCGTATTTAGCTACTACCTTATCTCTTAAATGTTGCAAGCATCTATGATACCTGAGGTCAAAACCGCAATCAAGAACTCCTATCAATACTCCATTGCCGCTATAACCACTATCATGAGCCAATGGAACATTCATTACCTTGAGTTGCTCTTCGCAATTCCCATAATTGATTCCTTTGCCCTCTTCTACTCTTAAATCATCTTTCCGCCTGAAAATTACTACTTTCCTTATCTCTTTTACAAAAGGAAGAGATTCTATTTCACTGATGAGTTTTGTTGGAGTCTTGAAACTCAAAGAAACTGCATTTAGCCATTTTGAAATTACACATTTTTTAGCACCAAGTTTCTGGATACGCTCCACATATTCTTTGCATACAGGGATGTCAGAAAAATCACAAAGCTCACCAACTTTCCTGACTCTGAGCCTCCGAGTTCTTGCCCTACTGGTAAGTGATTGCTCTGCCAATTTAATAGCCCTCTTGTATTCCGAGTCTTTAAATATCCCTTTATCTGTGAAAAAAACCCATATCTTTACTTGACTCTCTGGAGTTTTGCTGGATAGCCAACTCTGAAATTCCTGGGAAACCTTCGGACTCTCAGGAGCCACATAAAGACTGGCAAGGAGAAAATAAATTAGTATCATAATGTATAGATTTTACTACGATACTTTAAAGCTGTCAAGGAAAAATATCTTAAATCTTCGTCTTCCCAAATTCTTGAATTTCATCAATCACCTTTTCAACTTCTTCATCTTTCATTGACGGATAAAGTGGTAGAGTCAAAAGTTTCTTCCATATTCTTTCTGTTACTGGAACTTGAGCAGGAAAATCCTTGAAAACTTTATAGTGATGAGCAGGTTCATAGTGCACGGTTGTCTGGATTCCCCTGCCTATCAAATACTCGTGTAGCTCATTTCTGAACTCTGTTTTAATTATATACATATGGTTAGAACTTTTAGTATATTCTCGCTCAACTGGAATCTCCATCCAATCAAGGTTTCCAAGTTCCTCATTATATTTCTGTGTAATAGCTCGCCTTCTCTGATTATGCTTATCAAGGACTTTTAACTGTGCAAGT
>JAUWHX010000042.1 GCA_030605695.1 bacterium
CTTAATCCTATCCTCGAATCTTCTGTTATTTTCCGAACCATCTTTACAATATCTTTTCTTCTCTCTTCGGTTAGTTGGGGAATTGGCAACTTTATTGCTACTCCATCATTATTTGGTGTAAGTCCAACTTCAGATTTTAGAATTGCTTTCTCAATTTCTGGGATTAACTTGGGGTCCCACGGTCTTATTACGATTAGTCTTGGTTCAGGGCAAGCAATTGATGCAACTTGTTTAATAGGCAAAAGGCTTCCGTAAGATTCTACTTTAATTCCTTCAACTAATCCGGTGGATGCTCTCCCCGTTCTTATCCTAATAAATTCATTGTGCAATACCTCTACTGTCTTTTCCATCTTCTCGCTCGTTTGCTTATATATATCCTCTATTTCTTTCATCAATTACCTCCTTATTTATGATATTAAGGTCCCGACTTCCTTGCCTTCTATAACTTTCTTGAGATTGCCCTTTTCCCTTATATTAAACACTCTTATAGGAAGCTTATTCTCTGAGCATAAAGTAATTGCGGTCAAATCCATTATCCTCAATTTTTCCTCCAAAGCCTTTGAGTAAGAGAGTTTTTTGTAGAACTTTACATCTTTCTCTTTTTCGGGGTCGCCTGAATAAACTCCATCTACTTTAGTCCCTTTAAATATAATATCTGCTTCTATCTCGATTCCACGAAGCACAGCCGCTGTATCTGTTGTGAAATAAGGATTTCCTGTGCCCGCAGCAAAGAGTAATATCCGTTCTTTCTCGAGGTGTCTTATTGCTCTTCTTCTTATATATGGCTCAGCAAGTTCTGCTACCTCTATAGCACTCATAAGGCGAGTTACTTTACCCAATTCTTCCAGTGCGTTCTGCAATATAAGTGCGTTTGTTACCGTAGCCAACATTCCTACATAATCAGCTACTACACGCTCGATTCCAAGTTTATCCGCATCCTTAGCACCTCTAAATATATTGCCTCCACCTATTACAATTGCAAGCTCGACTCCGGAGTTATGCGTTTCTACTATCTCTTGCGATAAATATTTCAAGGCATCTGGGGCTATCCCGAATTCCTGTTCTCCTTTCAGTATCTCACCACTCAATTTAAGCAATACTCTCTTATACATTATCTTGATATTGTATTAGCTCTGGCAACTATCCTGTAGGGACGTTAAATTTAACGCCCTTACTTTTTAAATAACTCCTTCTTGCTTTAGCCACGCTTCTGCTTGTTCTCGTAACTTCTTTTGACGAAATTCAAGCCAGTGAATCCTTTCTTCAGGATGCTTCATCACAATATCCTTGAATTTCTTGAATGGACTTTCTGATGAAAGAATTTCCTTGAGATGTTCCTTTAATTTATCATCATAAAGAATCTCAGCAAAGTCTTCCATCATTTTGTACCCTTCGCGACTCGCAAGCGTTGGAACAGGCATATAATCACTTAACTTACTCGGACCCAGTTTTTTCCTCAACTCCATTTTTCCAGCTTCACTCATATATTCTGAAAGCACGAGCAATTCACCTGTGAGTTTATTTAAAAAGTAATACCGAGTTTGGCTATAATCCCCTATTGCCTCGCAAAGCTCTTCCCAATTTATATTAACCATCTTTTATAGAGAGTTCAACATCTCTCATGTTCCTTTCAACATCGCTCCTGTGGAATTCTCTATTTCTTCTGGACACTCGCATATAATTCAATATAACTTATCCTTCAAACTTTTAACACAAAATAATAACTTGTCAACAATTAACATTAGAAAACAGGAACCTCTTTAAAACCTTTAAACCTTTGAACTTTTAAACCCTTAAACCTTTAACCCCAAGTAGCTTCTTTTTCCCGATGCTTGCTTTTTCGCCAAAGGGACCATTCCTGAATTCTGCGAGCTCTTGTAGAGTTTGATGAATGATTTCTTCTGCCTCAAAGAGTTTATTCTCTGTGATTTCTTTGGCACAGGATGCTCCTGCAACACGCCCCTCAAGGATTGCTGCCACAGCTTCCTCTACTCCCGATATGTCTCCTGCGACATAAATCTCTGGGATACTTGTTTGCATATACTCATTGTGCCAGGCGACATAACCCCCTAATTCAGAGATATATTGCATTGAACATCCTGCCTGTTGCAGAAGCTCTGTTGATGGAGTAAGCCCCACCGCAAGACATAGAACATCACAACCAATCTTCTTGTCAGTTCCCGGGATTTCATTCCATTTGGAGTCTAATTCCGCAATAACTGCTCCTTTAACTTCGTCGGTGCCGAGTGCTTCTTTTATTGTATGCGATGTCCAAATTGGGATTCCGAGTCTCCTGACTTTTGCAGAATGAACCAGATAGCCACCAATTTTAGGTAGAGCTTCCACTATTCCAACAACTTGAATCCCTGCCTGCATAAGTTGATACGATACAATAAGCCCAATATTACCCGAACCAATCATTAAGACCTTTTCTCCCGGTGGAACTCCATAAACATTCACAAGAGTCTGAACTGCACCTGCACCATAAACTCCCGGCAGGTCATTATTCTCGAAGTTGAGCATATTTTCCTGAGCTCCAGTGCTGACAATTATACCACGAGTCTCAACTCGTATAAATTCTTCATCTTTAACCACTCCAACTACTTTCTTGCCGTGGGAAAGGTCTCCTGACCTTGAAGGATTATAAATCCCAACAGCAGAAGCATTAAGCCATATTTCTGCTTTCCCAACTTGTTCTGCTCCGTCCTGAGACTGCGACTGGGTTGGGATATCGGGACTGATATGCTCATTCACAAGATTTAGGAGCAAGCTTGCAATATCAATTCCTCTTACGCCACACCAGTGTTTTTTGCTTCCAAAGAATTTATGAGTCTGCTTTATAAGTTGACCGCCTGGCTTCGGATTCTCATCTACTATCAACACTTGTAGGGGCGAACGGCTGTTCGCCCTTACAACATTCGCAGCAAGAGCCGCAGACAATCCAGCAGGTCCACCACCTATTACAAGAATATCAGTCTTCATCACATTTCCCGGGTAGATGAGAGCCTCTGCTCTCATCCGGTTGAAGCAGAGGCTTCAACCTACCCATCTTGAAATCAATACAGATTCGTCAGACAGTGTCTGACTTTTTCCAAGATGTGGATATTTCAAATAGAATGTTCGCATCATCTTTAAGTTTGTTTCAGAAAATCCTCTTTTATATTGTTTTGTTAAATCATTAGAGAGTCGATTTATAAGATATTCTCTGTATTTAGCTCTTTCACTTCCTTTTTGCTCTTCCTCGACTATCAATCTCCCTATTTCCCAGTAGGTTTGAGTGATTACAGTGTTTATCTGTCTTACGGTTCTTCTTCTCGCCTCTTCTAAAAGAGAGCTTACATCAGTAAAAAGCTTTTTATAATCCGATATTTCTGGCATTCCTTTCTTCATTTCAATGGCTTTCTACTATTTTAATCTCTTCTTCCGCAAGACCATAAAGTTTATAGACGATTTGGTCAATGAGTTCATCGGTTGCTTTAAGTTTCTTTTTCAACGGTGTAAGTTGAGACATTGTAGTGTCAAAAGCTTTTTCTAATGCTTTGTATTGTTTGTCACCAAAGTCAAGAACCTCAACTAAAATATGGTTTTGTTTCAGAACTTCAATCAGTGTATCTAATTCGTGTTCGTGAAATTTCTTGATTTTTGTCTTGTTCTTAAAAGCTTCAATTGAAGCTTTTGTAATCTCTTTTTCCAGCCAAGTCAGGAATTCTTTGATGAGCTTTTGTTTCTCTTTATTCATTTCTATCATCTGTTCAGCAAGATAAGCAAGCAAATCGTGAACCACATCGGATTTCTCTTTTTTAGTAATGAGATTACCTTTTTTATCTCTGGGTAAACATTCTTCCACCATTGTTAGAACTTCATCAAGTTTTTCAGTTTTTACCTTTGCCTTTAATTTCTCTACTAATTTCTCCCGCTCCTCCTTCGGCGTCACAAAAGCAATACGACGAATGGGAAGTTGATTGAGATGCACTATTTTCAATTCAGCATATAATCTTCCTACTCGAGGCTGAATAGCTCTGAAATACCATGTTGCTAAAGGAGAGTTCAATATTGCCAACAAGTATTTTAGGCTATATTGTATATACTCATTTCTCAATTGACTCGTAAAGAAGTTATTACTAGCATAAAATTGTTCTTCATCATAAGAAGCAATTATACAATCTCCCGTTCGTTGAACTAAAAGTTTTGGCTTAACAAAATATTCTTTTCTTGCTAAATTTGCATATTCACCCTTGCCTTGATCAATGATTTTTTCATCATAGTAAACAAACCTACCTTCCCAAAAGAGCCCATATTTATCTAACTCATTACCCCCAAAGACCAATGGATGACATAAGTCGTTTAAGCATTTATATGGAAAGAGCTTATTTCGTATGTTACCAGAGTGGATTCCTTCGTGAGAATGAGCAATTGTTCCCAATTCAAAAGATACTCTATCTGATTTATGGATTATGCGAAGAATCACATCTGTTAAGTAAAGGTTAAATTTAAATCCTTGATTTTCTCTGAAAACTCTTTGCGGTATGGATGTTTCAGTATATATCTCTTTATCCCAATCAATGATATCTCTAATTATGTTAATTTCACTGGTATCCTCAACATTTGATTGTATTTTTAATATTAAAGTGCAAGCATCAATGTCAGCTTCAGGAAAAGCTCTTCCCCAATGTACTGCGTGCAGGATCTGGCATCTCTCAAGAATATATTTACGGGTTGCAGGATAGTCTTTCAAGAGGATAATATCCGGTAACACAACGCCAACTGTTTTTGTTGTATAAGCAAGAGCTATTTTCTTCTCTGTAAAAAGAGCAAATGTGTTGATAATTCCTGTAGCAGCGGTATAAGTCTGTTTGAAATACTGTTTCTCTATAGAACTCATTTCTCCACCCCATGGTGGATTACCGATTACTGCATCAAAACCGGGGTTTTGTTTTGGGGTGCCATCTTCATTAAAGAAAACTTCTGGGAATTCAAGTTCCCAGTGGAAAAACATTTTTGTAGGGGCGTTAAATTTAACGCCCCTACGATAGGATTCCTTTTGCTTTTTTAGTTTTATTGCTTCTTTGGTGCGAGGCTTTGGATTTAACACCATTAGTTTTGCTATATTTTGATAAACGGTCTCTTCTATTTTAGTTCCGAAAAAGGTAGAAGTCCATAAATCAGCAACATCTCTATATGGCTTGAGACGGTCACGCACTTCCTTTTGCCAGCGGGTCTCCTTGTCTTTTATAATAGAAACATCTTTGCTCTCCATTTCTATTATTTCGTTTAATGCTTTAATAGCACCACTAACAGCTTTTGGGAGGTCGGGTGCAAAAAGATAAAGTTCCTTAGTCTCTTTTTTCTTTGGAAATCCCCCAAGTTCTTTTAACTTTGCACCAATAAGTGAATTGCCTGGACGCAGATGGTGGTCAAGGAAACTTAATGGCTGGTCTGTTGCAATACAGGTAAGCCATAATGACAATTTTGCTAATTCAACTGCCAGAGGATTTAAATCAACTCCATAAATACAGGATTCTACTACTCTCCTTCTCCAATAAGCAATTTCTTCTTGCTCTTGTGATAGTCCTCTGCGAACTTCCTTTTCCTGTAAAGCAGTAGTTGGATGATATACTATTTCGTCAGCAAGATATTCAGTAACGCGAACCAAGAAGTGCCCGCTTCCCATTGCCGGGTCAAGGACTTTAAGTTTAAGCACTGCATTTGCAAAAGAGTTTTCCTTACGAGCTTGAACCTCTGGGGATTTTTCAATTTCCTTGCAAAGTAGCCCTAAAGTATTCTCTACAATGTATTGAACAATATAATCAGGCGTATAATATGTGCCGGTAGCTTTACGTTCTGCTTTGTCCCCTCGCAGAACCAAATGCTCATCTTCAAGTCCTAAATGATTTTCTAATAACCCTTCATAAATAGAACCCAGTTGTCTTACTTCTAAACCAGCGTAATCAACAGTTTCTTTGAAATCAAAGCTTTCTTGTTCACCAACTTCTTTTGGAATATTGGCAGATATAAGTCTACGCAAAACATTAGCAAGAGTTCTTTCACCTATTCGCCAGTTTTCTAATAAAGGATATTTTTTAGGGTCAAATAAACCTCCATTATACTGTGGAATTTTGAATGTCTTATTGCCATTGTTAATCAGGTGAAACAACTTAAGTATTTCTTCATAAAGGTCAGTAAGTTCATCATACTGAAACTTCAGACGGTTTTTCAACTGTGGGAATAGGTGTTGCAAGCTATAACGGTCTCTGTAAATTGCACTCGCTCCCGTTGTTCTACTTGGTTTAACTGGCAGAAGATATCGGCCCTCTGCGTATAAAACAAAAAGCAGACGATAGAGAAATATAAGGCAATTCTCATATAATTCATTCAGTTCATTTTTCTTGATATTGTTTTCAGGACGTTTGTAAAAACCATTAGCAAGCTGTTCTAAAATATTAAAGATGCGTTTTCGTAAGTCATCTTCAAGTTTAGCTTGATGTTGTAATGCCTCATCACGCAAATAGTCCAGATGACAACGGCCCTCAGAATCCTTGATAAATGCAGAACGCTGAAATAGAGCAACAAATATTGCAAAATCTTCAAGAGAAGCTCTTTCTAAGTTAAATTCAAAATAGCTTCTTAGATGAGCATCCCGACAATAAAGCCGCCAAAGGTTCCCATTAGTAAGAATTGCCCAACGGAAATAAGGTTTGCCTGAATCATCAACCGCATCCTGTAGATAATCTCTCACCTGTCGATGCGGAAAACGGCCTGGTGTCTCTTGTTTTGAAGCAGCATCAAGCGGGTGATTTACCTTCTTTGCTTCAAGCAGAGAAATTGCTGCACTACATCGGGTTGCCTTGTCCTCAGCTAATACACTTTCCTTTGTTGCTTCATCTGCAAATAAAAGATAATCAGGAGTACCTCCGCTTGGCAAACCACTTTCTGGAAGACATGCAAATCCTAATTTATTAAGTATAGGTTCTAAAAATTCTCGCTTTGTAAGTTCTTCGTTTCCTCTTCCGAGTGCAATATGTAATTTGTTCCACAAATTGGAAGAAAGTTCCCATAGTGATTTTACTTTTTCCTCTTGGGGCCACAATTTGCTTCCCTGCAATCTTGTCCTAATATAATGCTCAGAGAAGATGCCTTTTGTCTCCCAAGGGTTTTGATACTCAGGAAGTGGAAGGTCAATTTGTTTAGAATCAGCTTTTTTCCTGCTCATACAGTCTAACTTTTCTGGCGTTTTACTTGCATTCCTTGTTGAACGAGTCGCATACAGGTCATTTGGTTTGGGACTCCATCAATCTCCATAAAACAACTTGAGCATTTGCCAATTGCACAAAAAAATCCTCTTGGACGATTATGACGCTTGCTGTGGCTGAAAACTTTTACTCCTGAGGCAATGAGGGCAGATGCTACGGTTTCTCCCTCGTAAGCTTCAAGCTCCTTACCCTCAAAGTAAAACTTAATCTTTTTGCCTCTTTTGAATTCAAGTATTGGATGTTGAGTCAGCCTCATTTCTTAAAAAGATATTACTGAAACACGGAATGGGAGAAGCACGAAACAAAAAACCGAGCATCGTTCCGTAGAGTAATTCATTTTTACTTTTCTGTGATTCTGTGATTCTGTGATAAAGTAGTAGTTTTTCCTATCCAGTCTAAAAAGTCTTTAGCCCCTTGCTCTATCTTCCATGAGATTATACAAGGAACTTCGTAAGGGTGGAGTTCTTTTATCTTTGCCTCTACACGAGGATAAAGTTCTGCACGAGTTTTCAGGAAAACGCCATACTCTCTTGCTTCATTAATTTCCTTTTTCCATTCATATATGGCATCAATTTTAAAGATATTAGCACAAGCAATAAGTTTTTCCTTAATTAAGTTCATAGCGAGCTTTCTTGCTTGTCTGCGATGAGGGAAAGTCGTATATACAATAATAAATTGAGGAGATGGTTCAGTCATTAGTTAAGTAGATACTTCTTTTGTTCCTTCTGCCATTGCCTGGTTAATTTTATTTAGAATATTAAAATAGGACTCTTGTGCCCGAGCAAACTCCATAAAAGTTTTGTTATTCCTTAACTTATCTTCAATATCTTTAATTTCTCTTTTTTCCTCCGGCTCCACGGGTTTTCCTGTTCTTAATTTCTTGTCAATTTCTATCTTTTTTTCATTTAGAGTTTTCAGAAGTTTTTGTAACTCTTTATCCTTTTCTATAATCTTACTCTTTTCCTGGAAAGTCTTGTATTCTTGAGTTTCTCCAAGTGCTTTACCAAGTTGTTTTGCGAGGTCAGTAATCATTTCTTGAAATATATTCTAAAGCATCAAATGGTCAAGCTTTTTCTTCTTGACACGAAGGAACTTTAAAATAAGATATGCAAGATGAGTGAGAAGGTATTGTTTTTTGACCACTCACAAGAAATGGGAGGTGCTGAGTATAGTCTTTTGGATATAATGTCCGAAATTCGAGGAATTGACCCTGTATTTGTGAGTCCAAGTGATAAGGTGATTTCTAAATTTAAATCCAGAGGGATAAGATGTATTCATTTTCCTATGCCTCGGGGAGTACTTATGAGGAGAAGAGAGAAGCTCTTTTCTTTATCGGATATTTATAACTTGCCTTCTCTAATAATGCGGTTCTTTAATTTGTTGAGAAAAGAGGGGGCAAGACTTATTTATACTAATACTCAAAAAGCTCATTTTGTAGGGGCGATTGCGGGAAAGCTTGCAAGGATTCCTTGCATTTCTCATTTCAGAGATATTCTACCAAAGAGCATAACTGCGAAGATATGGCTCATCGTGCTTTACCTGCTTTCTACTCATATAATTGCGATTTCAAAAGCAGTTGCAAATGAGTTTCCAAAAGGCAAGAAAGTTAAAGTCATTTATAACGGAATAAAAATCCGTGACTCACGACTCACGACTCACGACTCACGACTCACGACAGTGGGATATGTCGGACAAATTGCACGGTGGAAAGGAATAGAATATTTTATCAAAGCTGCACCCTTGATAATAAAAGAAGTTCCTGATGTGAAGTTTTTGGTAGTTGGAGGTCCAATTTTTGGTGATGTAGAATATTTAAGACAACTCAAAGAGATTGCCCAAAGTTCAGGATTAAATAGCAAAATTCAATTTACAGGTGAAAAAGAGAATATAAGTTCTTATATGGCTAAATTAGATGTTTTAGTTTGTCCTTCTGTTCAAGCAGAACCATTTGGGAGAATCCTTATAGAAGCTGGAGCTATGGGCAAGCCTGTTGTAGCAATGCAAGAAGGAGCAATTCCAGAAGTTGTGGAGGATGGGGTAACTGGAATTTTGGTTCCTGCAAAGGACCCAAAGTCAATTGCTAAAGCTGTAAATAAATTGATTGTGAATCCTCAGCTTGCAAAATCAATGGGGGAGAGGGGAAAGGAACGTGTGACTAAATACTTTAATTTAGACCGTATGATAAAGGAATTAGAAGAGGTTATGAGGGAAGTTTTAATATGAGAGTTGCTATTGTTCATGATTATTTGAATCAGTATGGGGGAGCAGAACGGGTATTAGAGACAATTCATGAGATTTGGCCTGATGCTCCAGTATTTACTATTCTCTATAACCAAAAAAGATTACCTGAGCATTTTAAGTCCTGGAATATTATTCCTACATTTGTTCAGCGTCTTCCATTTATTGCGACACAATATGAGAAATATTTTGCTCTTTTTCCTGTAGCAGTGGAACAAATTGAACTCAAGGATTTTGATGTAGTTCTTTCTATTTCATCTGCATGGGCAAAAGGAGTTATAACTACTCCTCCGGTATTGCATATTTCTTATCTTTTGAACCCGATGAGATTTGCCTGGAATGAGTATTATTCAAGAGTAAGACGCACAAAAAGAATAGTGTTCAGGATGGGAATCAGATTCTTGATGAACTATATAAGGATTTGGGATGTAACTTCTACACAAAGAATGGACCACATTATAGCTATTTCAGAAACAATAAGGAGAAGAATTTCAAAGTATTATGGACGTGATTCTGCAATAATATACCCTCCTTGCGATACTGAATTTTTTGTGCCTAATCCTAACCTTCGGGTTCAGGACTATTTTTTAGTAGTTTCACGGCTTAAATATTATAAGCGAATAGATATTGCGGTTCAGGTATTTAACCAACTTGGGTGGCCGTTACTCATAATTGGTGAGGGTGAGGCACGAGGTGAGCTTGAGAAACGAGCTCGTCCAAATGTTCAATTCTTAGGAGCTCTTCCTGACAATGAGATAAGGAGTTATTATCAGCGAGCACAAGCACTTATACTTCCAGGGATGGAAGATTTTGGAATTGTGCCAGTTGAAGCACAAGCTTGTGGAACCCCGGTTATTGCATTTAAAAGTGGAGGAGCAATTGAGACAGTAATTGAAGGTAAGACAGGACATTTCTTTTATCCACAAACTAAAGAGGCGTTAATTGAGGTAATTAAAAAGTTTGACCGCAGTCGCTTTAAGTCTAAGGTTCTCTGTGAGCATGCTATCAAATTTGGCAAAGAAGAGTTTAAGCGAAAGTTAAAGGATTTCGTTATCCAGAAATACAAAGTTCATTCGGCAGTGTAATGCGGAGTCCTGCATTAAAAACAGCACTTGGGTTCTGTGCTGGAATCATCCTTGGCTATTTTACGGAAATTCCACTTAGTTATATAAGTTTTTTTCTCCTTGGAACCTGCGTTTTTTATCTCATTTTGGGGATTTCAAGAAGCAAAGTTTTAAATCCACTAATTTTCATTATTATAGGAGTTTCAGGAATGTTCTGGTATGAGATGAGAACTACTTTATTTTCTGAAAATCATATTAATAGTTATCTCTCCCGGAGAAAAGTAAAAGTCATTAGTAAGATTGCAAAAGACCCTGAGTTAAAAATGGATAAAACTATACTTGAATGCAAGGCAGAGAATCTTGGCGAGCAAGTTGTGACTGGGAAAATAAGGATTACATTAAAATATCCTACTAAGGAATTTGAATATGGGGATAGAATAGAAGTTTATAGTAAAATTAGACACCCCAGTTTCCCAAGAAATCCAGAGAGTTTTGACTATCGGGAATGGCTGAAAAGGAGAGATATTTATGCAGAAATGAATATATGGGAACCAAGTAACATTAGAATTATTGGTAAGGGTTCGGGAAATCCAATTGTCTCAGAAATTGCTTTGCCAATGAAAAGAGCTATTCGTAGAACGATTGATGAGCACTTTTCCTGGATTCAGGGAGCTTTCTTGAAAGGAATAGTGATAAGAGAGCGGGGACTTCTTCCCGAGAGAATTCAAGAATACTTCAAAAATACAGGTGTTATTCACATCCTTGCAGTATCAGGATTACATGTGGGTATTATTGCTTTTATAATATTTATAATACTTGGTGTGTTTAGGGTTCCATTGATTCCCAAGCAAATCCTCACATCTATTCTTCTTATACTCTATGCGTTTATGATAGATTTAAAGGTGCCGGTGGTAAGAGCTACAATAATGACTATACTTGGAATGATTGCTCTTACAACAGAAAGAGATACTGATACGCTCAATGTAATATCTTGTGCGGCTCTTTTTATTTTATTCCTTAATCCGCAAGCACTTTTTGATGTGAGTTTTCAGCTCTCATTTGGTGCTGTGTTATCAATTGTCTATTTATACCCCAAAATATATGATTCGCTATTCGGTAGGATGAATATAAGAAATCGTGTGGCTAAATACTTGCTTAAGATTTTTGTAGTTTCCTTATGCGTGCAGATTGGGCTTGCACCTCTCATTGCTTATTACTTTTGGAAAGTGCCTATCATATCGATTATTGCGAATGTATTCGTCATTCCGTTTACCGGAGTGTGTATTGCATTGACCTTCGCGATGAGCATATTTAATCTTCTGCCGTGGGAGTTTCTTGGCAATATATTTGCCTGTGCGAATTGGGGAGCGACTACATTCACACTCACAATTATAGAATGGTTTAACAAAATCCCTTATGGTCATTTCTGGATTGGAAAGCCATCCATACTCTTGATTGGGTTCTTTT
>JAUWHX010000043.1 GCA_030605695.1 bacterium
CCAACTCCCAACTCCCAACTCCCAACTCCCAACTCCCAACTCCCAACTCCCAACTCCCAACTCCCAACACTCGTAGTATCCCATATTTACCCCAATTTTTTAATAACCTATTTAACCAATTATTATTTAACCCAAGCCAGATGGCTTGAAAGGAGGAAAAATGGGAATACTTATTCGTGTTGCATTTAACAACCAAAATTGGGCAGGTAGATGTAAAAATGTAAAGAATGATAAGCGTCTTTTAAAATGTCAAGACCAAACATACAAAACAGGATACAAAGTTGATAAAAATGGGGATTGTTCTTCAAACTGTTGGGAATCTAATCTGTGCACTAAGTATTTGTGGGGGAATTTAGAAAACTTTAGGCAAAAAGAAAAAGCTCAAGGAACTGTGTGGTTTTTTTATACATCCCCAGATAATTCTCTTGTTTTGTGGGGTAAGTCAAAAGTTAAAAAAGTAGAGGATAAAAAAATATATTTTGAAAAGTTTAACCCTTTACCTGAAGAAAGTAGAATCAGAGTTTCTTCAAAAGAATTATTAGGTACAAAATGGGGACAAAGGACTTACCGATATACCAATCCTCAAATTGAATCTAAACTAAAGGAATTAATGAAACCAAAAGACGACTCTTTTAATGATTCCATTGAAACTGTAATTACAGACAAAGAGGGTAGAAGATCGTTAAGAAAACATCTTGTTAAAGAGCGCTCTAACAAGTTAGTTTCAAAATTCAAGCAGCATTTATCCTCGTACAAATGTTGTATTTGTGGATTTAATTTTGAAGAAACTTACGGAGAAATAGGTGCCGGATTTATTGAAGTTCATCACAAAAAGCCAGTGTCTGATCTCAAGGAAGACGAGCAAATAAGCACAAAAGACCTTATTGCTGTCTGTTCTAATTGTCATAGAATGCTTCATAGGAAAAAAGACAATTTACTTAAGGATGAGGAATTGAAAAAGATGATTTTACAAAAAAGAAAGGAGAGACAATGAAGCACTTATTAAAATTATTGGTCATGCTCTTGCTACTTTGTACTTCGCAAGAGGGTTTTTCTTTTTCAGGGCATATTAGTGCTGATACAAGTTGGTCGGATAGTGTGATTGTGACTGGGCATGTGTGGGTGGATGCAGGAGTTACGCTTGTAATTAACTCTGGCGTTAAAATAAAGTTCGTTAAGCTAACTCCACGGAACCATTTTTATATCAATGGGACAGTGCTTGCTCAAGGAACTTCTGAAGCTCCTATTTATTTCACTTCTTACGAATCTTCTCCTGCACATGGGGATTGGGTTGGTGTAGATTTAACTACGAACAGCCAGAATTCTTCATTTCAACATTGTATAATTGAATATGCGGAGGCAGGTGTTACCATTCATAATCATTCACACCACCATACTTTTAATCGGTGCATAATAAGGGATAATCAAACTTATGGAATGCATCTGAAACATGCACACTATATTGATATTTTCAGGACAAGGATATTAGAAAATGGTTCTCATGGTATTGTTCTTAATGAAAGCGACTATATTACAATTGATAAGAGATGCTTTGTCTGTGATAATGGCGGTGATGGAATAAATATTCGGATTACATATCCCGGAGTCCACAATACTGTTATCAAAGGTAATGGAGGTTCTGGAGTTGTCCTGAGAGAAAACACAACTCTTATTGATATGCAAAACTGTGAGGTAAGAGAGAATCATAAATGGGGATTGAATTGGAGTAAAGATGCTGGAGGAAATGTTATACACACAAATATAATCGGGCATAGAGGTAATGGAATAGTATGTTGGATGGACACTGCTACTGGTAGCGGAGTCACCCCTACTATAAACTACAACAACATTTATGAAAACGGTTCTTTGCCGATTATGTCTGTTCCCTCCGAATTATATTTAAATAGCCCTCCAGGTGGTTTTGAAGGTCAGAGTCCTTGTTGGAAAGCAGAAATTCCAGTTACAGCGGCTTACATCCGATTTTACAATCAAAATGGGTCTAAAAAATGGTCTCGCTTATGGAAAAGGGATCCACAAACTGCCAATGCCAGCTATATACTATGGAACAATATAGGTACAAGCGGCACTCATACTGCCATTATGACAATTGCTTGTGAACCTATGCTTTGGACAGACTTTGGCGCGTTCTCATCAAATTATACAAGTTGGATAGCAGTGGATTCTGTAAAATTAGGAACGCAGCATGAGCTCTTTCGTAGTAATGATAATACAGACATAGTTGATGCCCGCTACAACTGGTGGGGACAAATAACGAGCGTAGATACTCTTATCTACCAACTAGTTCCTGGGACTGTAGATTATTCTGGATTTCAGACTTCACCTGTATCAAATGCTGGAGTGCTCAATCAACTACCTGTTGCAGATGCTGGAACTGACAAGGATAGTATAGATGTAGGAACTCTTGTTACTCTTGATGGAAGTGGGACCTCTGACCCTGACACTGATTTGATATATTGCCATTGGTCACAATCTCCAAGTAATCCGATATATGTAGTATTATCAGATTCTATTGGATATAGTGCCATTCATCCGACCTTTACACCTGATAGAGGCGGTGATTATATTTTTATCCTTACAGTAGATGATGGTATTGGAACAAGCAATCCAGATTCAGTAAAAGTTCAAGTCAATTTCCGGGCTCCTGATACATTTTCACTCTCGTTACCAAATAATGGTGTTACAGTTACAACTCTTACACCTACTTTTGTGTGGAAGAACACATCTGACCCAGACATAGGTGATTCTTTTACTTTTACGCTATGGTATAGCACAGATTCTACTTTTGCAACTTATACTGAGGTGTCAGGTCTAACAGGGACGAATCATACACCAACAACTCCATTAAGTGATGATACTACTTATTACTGGAAGGTTAAGGCGATTGATACTCATAGTCTTGAAAGGTGGAGCAATGAAACCTGGAAATTTACTACTCAACAATTTGGTGCCGAAGAAACTTTGATATTACCTATTCCTAAGGTTTTCGAGATAGATCAAAATGCTCCTAATCCATTTATAAGGACAACAGAGATTGAGTATGGGGTTCCTAAAGATGCGAATGTAAATATTGCCGTTTATAATCTATCAGGACAGAAAATAGCGACTCTTATAGAAGGGAACAGAAAAGCAGGTTATCACAGTGTTAATTGGAACGGCAAAGATGATAGTGGCAAGAGAGTAGCAAAAGGGATTTACTTTTATCGTATGGAGGCAGGCAAGTTCAAGGCAACGAGGAAGCTGACGATATTAAAATAGGGGTTAGGGTTCAGGGGTTAGAGTTTAGAGTTAAAAAGAATAGAGGAATGAAGGATTTAGAAATGAGTTGTGGAGTGTGGGAGGGACTTCCCAGTCCCGAATATCAAGGTTGGGAAACCTTTCCCACAAAGAAAAATGAAGGATTTAGGGAGGTCTGTGAAAGAATCGGAGATGGCAGAGACATTTTGGCGGATGGCAGAGACATTTTGGCGGATGGCAGAGACATTTTGGCGGATGGCAGAGAACTTTTCACGGATGGCAGAGACATTTCCGCGGATGGCAGAGAAACTTTGGCGGATGGCAGAGAAACTTCCGCTGATGTTAATTTTGGAGTGTAGGAGTCTCGATTTATCGGGGCGAATCATTAAATCGCAACTGAAAGTTGCTCCTACAATAAATCTACAATAAAAAAAAAGGAGGAAAAGATGGCTAAAGATTATATACCAGGACCGGATGGAGATTTTAATAGCTGGCAAGAGATTTTTGTTAATTATGTTGTTGCCAATTCTATGGCTCTGGGTATCTCTATGAGTGAGAAAACTGAGTTGCTGGATAGCAAAATGGGTTGGGAGACTAACTATTTGACCCATATGAACTCCCAAAACAAGGCAAAAGGAGATACCGAGCTTAAAGATGATTTCAGAGATACACACGAATCAACAATCAGGAAGTTCACCAAAAAGATTCAAGCAAGACCCGAGACCACAGATGCCCAAAGAGAAGCTTGTGGCATTACCGTGCCAGATACAACCCTGACACCGCTTTCCGAGAATATCGTGCTCACGGAACCACCTCCGGTAATTAAGCCCACTTGCACAGCTCCGAAGCAGGTAATAATTAAGTGGTATCCTGACCAGACAGTTACGGACAGCGAGGCAAAGCCACAGGGATTGGATGGCGTGGCGATTTGGTATGCAGAAGGCGGGATTCCAAGTGAGGAGTCTGGATGGCGGTTTTTGGCACTGGATACGAATACGCCGTATGTCCATAATGTTGGAAATGATGCGAGTGTGACTATTGCTTACAAGGCACAGTGGTTTGACAGGAGGAAACGGATGGGTCCGTTTTGCGACCCTGTAACCATCGCAGTGACTGGATAAGATTGGCAATTAATTATTTGTAGAGGCACAATATATTGTGCCTCTACTTTAATCTGTGGCTTATTTTAGTCCCTCAATCTTATCTCAAACTAAGATTTTCTCCCTTATTCAAGTCCAAGTTGCCTTCTAATTAACTTGCAGAGACTATTCTTGATTTCGGAGTGTCTTGGGATAGGAGATTTTCTTCCATTCAGAGGATTTACATATATATCGTGCCTCTTGCCATGACGTTTTAAGTAACAACCAGCTTTCACCAGTTCCTTGATAAAAGAACGACGCTTCACACTTCTATCCCTACTTCTTTCGTTTGAGCATTGACAGACAGCAAATTTTCATCCTCTATCATCAAATGGTAAGCGTCTTGAATGTTATCTTCTAATTCCTGAAGCGACTCTCCCTGACTAAACACACCCGGCACTTCTTTCAGTCTGCCAACATACCAGCCATCGTCTATCCAATACTCTAAAGTAAAATGCTTTCTCATTGCCTACCTCCTTAAAACTTGTGTAATCTGTGGCTTATTTTAGTCCCTCAATTTCGCTGACTATTCCTTTTTCAATCTCTGCCGCAGAGGATTCAAATTTATCTTCTGGAATGAACTTCGCCTTTGCTATTTGCTCAAGCACTGTAAGTTTTGACAACTGCTCCACAGACACATCTCTTTTTAACGCCTCTTTGGCACACTCATAAAAATAAAGAATCAACTTAAGCATCTTGTATTGCTTGCTCGCACTCGTATATGTATCAACCTCGTGAAACGCATTTTGATGCAGGAAATCCTCTCGTATGCTTCTCGTTACCTCTAAAATCAGCTTATCTTCCTCAGATATCGCCTCAACTCCCACAAGCCGCACAATCTCCTGAAGCTCCTTTTCCTTTTCTAAAAGTATCATTGCATCTTTAACCATATCTGGAAATTCCTTTGCTATTTCCTTCTCCACCCATTTTCTTGTTGAATCTGAATACAGAGAATATGAAGTAAGCCAGCTTATTGCCGGAAAGTGCCTCGCAAATGCAAGTTTAGCTTCAAGCGACCAGAACACCTTGACTACTCTCAAAGTAGCTTGAACCACAGGGTCAGCCAAATCACCTCCCGGAGGCGAGACCGAGCCAATTACAGTAAGTGCTCCTTCACGGTTATCAGAGCCAAGACATTTAACTCTGCCAGCCCGTTCATAGAATTCAGCCACTCTTGTGCCAAGATAAGCAGGATAGCCCTCTTCGCCTGGCATTTCTTCCAATCTTCCTGATATTTCTCGCATCGCCTCTGCCCAGCGAGAAGTTGAGTCTGCTTGCAAAGCCACTGAATACCCCATATCCCTGAAATACTCGGCAATCGTTATTCCAGTATAAACTGACGCCTCACGAGCCGCCACTGGCATATCCGAAGTGTTCGCAATAAGAACTGTCCGCTTCATCAATGGCTCTCCTGATTTCGGGTCCTTGAGTCGCGGGAACTCAATCAACACATCGGTCATTTCGTTTCCGCGCTCACCACACCCTACAAATAAGATTATATCTGCATCTGCCCATTCTGAAATCTGATGCTGAATCACCGTCTTGCCTGACCCAAAAGGTCCTGGCACACACGCAGTCCCTCCTTTAGCTACAGGGAAAAAAGCATCTATCACTCTCTGCCCTGTGCACATTGGAATATCTGGAGGCAATTTCTCCTTATAAGGTCTCGGCTGACGAACCCACCACTTTTGTATCATAGTTATTTCTCTATCTCTATCTCTGTCTCTAATCTTACAAACAACATCTTCTACTTTAAACTCGCCTTCTCTAATCTCAATTATCTCTCCAGAAACATCAGGAGGCACCATTATACGATGAGTTACAAGAACCGTTTCCTTAACTTCTCCTATAACATCTCCACCTACTACTTTATCGCCTTTCTTTTTTACAGGCACGAATTTCCATAACTTCTCTCTATCTAATCCGGGCAAGCTAATACCTCTTGCGATATTATCGCCTGTTTTTTCTTTTAGTATATCAAGCGGACGCTGGATACCATCATAAATAGATTCAACAAGTCCAGGTCCCAACTCCACACATAATGGCTCAAAAGTTGGATACACTGGTTCGCCGGGCCCAACTCCTCCTGTATCTTCATATACTTGAATTGATGCAAGGTCTCCTTTAAGCTCAATTATTTCGCCTATTAGCTTTTTCTCCGAGACTCGCACCACATCATACATTTTTGAGCCACTCATTCCTTCAGCCACTACAAGTGGCCCCGCTACTTTAACAATCTTCCCTTCCATAATTAACCTCCTACTTCATTTACTTTTCAAGAAAAGTTTAAATAGATTTTAATATCTCATCTTGATAATTCGGATTATTGCTGTCCATAAGAAAGACCGAGAAATTATTCAACTTACCTTCATTAAAAACAGATAAGATAGTTCTCTGTTGCTGTGGCGAAAAACTATTTCTCACCAAACAGCTTCTTATTTCTTGCTCAGGCATACTACTATAACAAAAACCTTTAAACTTTGCTGATGTCAAGCCCAGTGTTGACGAGTGATTAACCACTTTATTTTCAACTTTAGTCTCTGCTAAATTAACGAATAACATCATTTTTACAATCCCATCTTTTATGTCGGCAATACTTGGAAATAAAGCATTTTTGCTATGCTTCTTCTCAATCAAGAACAACTTATCATTTTTAATTATTGCCTCATCTACAGTGAGATAATATAAACCACCAAGATAATTTTTAACCATTATTTTTGCCTTTTCTCCTATTACTTTTTCTTTGGGTTGAGTAGTTTGAAATTCACGACTCTGGGCATCAGATGCTAAACCACGCGATAGGTCTTTAAATTCCTTTACACCATTTTTTAATATCTCTATTCTTTTGTCAATTCCCTCAACACTATGCATTCTCACTCCTAAACGATCAGAAATAGTGTGATAGTTATTTTTACACTTTTGAGCTATTTCCAAAGATTTATCTAATTGTGATAAATTCCAATGTAATGCACTTGATTTGTAGTTAACAAATTCATCTAATTGTTCCTTTAGATATTGATAATCCAATACCTGATTGGTAATTTTATTCTCATATTTTGGGTTTTTCTCAGCTCCTCGGTAATAGCCAAATAGCACATACACATTAAGTAAACTCATCAAAGAAACAGTATCCCATTGTATAAAATCTCTATCTCCATCAAATCCTTCATCTTTGACAAACGGAATTATTGTAACTCTGATTTGTTTGCTCATTGTATCATAGACTCTTCCATACGGATAACTGCGAGTCCTTTTGGGCGAAACCCATTGGCTTATGCCAAGACTGTTATTTTTATAATTTAACACATAGCTGGCAGTTCTTGCCAGTTCACCACTTATAAAATCATCTATATTAAACTCTTTTAACTTTGGGAAAAGAGTTGGTGTAAATTTTAAATTCTCAAGTTTAGCTATGATTTCCAATTGTACCTCCCAAGCGTAATTGTCTTGTATAACTATCAATTCTTCTTATCGCATATTCAATATATTTTTCCTGATTATCTATTCCTATATGTTTTCTTCCTAAAATTTCAGCCGATAAATTAGTCTGACCACTCCCACTAAAAATATCAATCACAGTATCACCCTTATACGAATAATATTCTATAACTCGTTTAGCTAATTCTAAAGGAAATGGACAAGGATGTATATTTTCCTGAGGAGCAACTGGTCTAATTTTCCATATATTTTTACTCTTTTCTCCTTGATAATCAGATAAATCCATTTTATTCTCCACTTTCTCTTTGCTTGTTCGGAAGTGATAGATATTATTTTGCTCTTTCTTTTCTGCGGGTTTTTGGAAAACGAAAACATACTCTACAACTAAACTGGGATAATAATACCCGGGATACGGATGTTGCAGCAAAACACCACTTCGTCTATCCCGAGCAATTTCTTTTTCCCAGATAATATCTTCTTTGAATACCCAACCAATATCTTCCATCCAATTCACGAAGTGAAAGGGCAAAGCAACTCGTTTCCCATTCCAGCTAATCGGTGAAATATTTACCACATTATGTCCACCTGGTTTAATAATACGATAAAGTTCTTTAAATCGGTCAATCAGGAAATTCCTATAATAACCATAAGAGACTTCTTTCCGTTCCCAATATTTTATTTCACCACTTAATTTTTTAACTTGGTCTTCATAATTTATAGCATTCAGATAGGGTGGAGAAGTAAAAGCCAATATTATCTCATTATCCGGCATAGTTTGCATTACATCAAGACAATCACCCATAATCAATTCTCCATTTCCAACCTTTTTAATTTGCATCTTCGCTTTATCCTTATAAAAACGTTTACCGATTTCTAAGGCAGACACAATTTGTAATGCCTTTGCTTCCCCTATCCCATCAAATTGAGTTAAATCACTTACTTTAGTTTCTTTCCCCATATTTTCCCTTAAAAATCTAATTACTTCCTTACTTAAGTCAAAAACATTTTTACCTTTAGTCCCATGTCCTAAAACAATAGCCAATAATTCCTCTGTCCCAACTATTTTAGGATTATCACTGGCTAATAACTTTTCTCTTGGTCTAATATCTTTACTTATCTGACTTCCCATTATTAATTTTATCTATCTCCTACTTCAAAACTCTTTAATTTTTAATAAGTCCATTTACATACTTTGCTATTGCTGGCGCACTGGTTAAGCCGGGTGATTCTATGCCTATTAGATTTATAAATCCCGGAAAACCCTTCTCTTCCTCATCCTGAATTACAAAATCCCTATAGCTTTCATCAGGTCCTTGAAGCTTAGGCCTTATGCCAGACATCTCAGGCTCTAAGTCATCAAGCTCTATAAAAGGCAAGAACTTCTTTGCCGAATTATAGAAAATCTCCTTCTTTGACTCATCAACCGCATAATCCAATTTATCTTCTGGGATATAATAATCATCAGGTCCCAAGCGAAACCTCCCTTGAATATCTAATGTTGAATGAATTCCTACAACCGTGCTGTCTGACTCTGGCACAGGATAAACTAAATGACTTAACAAATTGCTCTTGCCATTCCCCACACTGAAATAATCACCCTTGCAAAATTTCAAACTATACAGGGCTTCCTCTATATTAATTCCAACTAACCCTGCTATTTTATCAGCGTGGAGACCCGCACAGTTAATCAATATTCTTGTTCTGAATGAAGAATGCTCTTTGTTATTTTCAACAATCATAACTTTATACCCATTGGAAGTTTTATCTATTCCCATAACATTTGCCTTATAAACAATCCAGCCCTTATTACTTCTCACTACTCCAGCGAAATATCTCATCAAAGAATGTGAATTTATGACTCCACTGGCAGGAGAATGAATTGCCCCCACTCCATCTACATACGGTTCTAACTTTTTGAGTTCGCTTTTACCGATAAGCTTGAGATTTCGTGCACCATTTTCTTTCCCTCTTTCAAGTAACCCCTCTAATTCACCCATTTCATCTTGAGAAGTGGCTACGATAAGCTTTCCTCTCTTTTTATAAGGGATGCCATACTTTTCGCAGATTTCATATATCAAAGCGTTTCCTTCAACACAAGTTTCAGCTTTCAATGTGTCGGGCGGATAATAAATCCCAGCATGAATAACCTCACTATTCCGACTACTTGTCTCTTGCCCAAAAGTCTCGTTGCGTTCAAATATATAAACTTCCTTTCCTGCTTGAGCAAGTTCTGCTCCTATTGCCAGTCCTACAACTCCTGCTCCAATAATAGCAATATCTATCTCTTCCATAGACAAACAAATGCCTAAATTTTTAAACACCTAAATTTCTTATGTCGGATGTTTCTTCTTTTCATTTCAGGCATTTAGGTATTTCGGACTTTTAGGCGTTTTTCATTATATCCACTCCGACTGCCTTTTTAATAAGTTCTCGCATCTCGCGTAAGGCAAGTCCAGAACTCCCCTTGCTTCCGGGAATTGGAAGTATGCAAGGTAATGACTCTCCTCTAATTTCTGTCAAGAAATCACGAATCTCAGGCACAAGGTCATCTGGAATAAGAATTATGCCCACATCTTCTTTAAGTAATTTGCGGAGAACCTCCCTTGCTTCATCCGGAGTGGTTACAGGATATATATCTGCTCCTATTGCCTTAAATGGCAGAATTACATCAAGCTCCCCTATACTCGCAATTTTAGTTCCCATATCGCTCTCTTTATTCCCAATTATAGAATGAATAGCACTTACCATCCATTCCTTTTCCTTGCTTGACAGCTTTTTTCTCTAACATAATTATGCTCTGTGTTCTCTCATAATATTAACTTCTTTATCTCTTCTGCGAGCTTGCGAGATAATTTTGCAATAAGTTTATAGACTCTTTTCATATTCTCATCCAAAATCAACGAATTTTCATGTGTCAATCCCGAATCAAATGTCTTTTCAAAGTAGAAATTACGATCAGCAATAACTTCATTTAAGTAACCAATATTTGTTCGGATAACAAGAACGGAACGCCGAAAATCTGGCTCTAACAACGAAAAAGAAGAGATGTTTTCTTTCAAAAAAGACAGATTAAACTTTCTAATAGATATTGGTGTAAATTCAGAAGCTTTAAGATGTGAAGATAGAGCAACTAATTCATTATCGCTCAATTTTAACCACTTTTCAATTTCTTTGCTCCACTCCGAGAGTTTTCCATTAGTTCCTACACCCATAGAAGCTACCCACTCTAACATCTCACGATTAATATTTCCTATTGTCCGATTCACAAGGTAATAATTAGCTACTAATTGGGTCAAGGATTCTTTAAGTTCTGCACACAAACCTTCTTTAAAGTCTTTTCCTAATTGTTTTCTCTTATGTTGTTCTACTTTCAAGGTACCCCGGAAACCCAAGAGCCAACCAACTATTGCACCACCTATGGTAGAAATAATCGGAACCCATATACTCATTATTTAAACTCTTAATTATGCAAACACCAGACGTCCCTTTGGTTCAGGAATTGGGCGCCTCAATTCTTTAGCAGTTTCAATCCATTCCTGAATTACTATCTCTGCATTTCGCAAAGCTTCTTCATATGTTGCCCCGTCTGCCATACAACCAGCCAATTCAGGAACTTCTGTAACGAAAGCTTTGTCCTCATCACTCCAGTAAATAATTATTTCATACCGAGCCATTTTCTTGCTTTTATAATAATTCTTTAAATTCCTCCATCGTTAATCCTGCTTGTTTTATAATATCTTGCAGAGATACTTACCTGAAATTACCGGCAATTTACTCAAATTGCAACCTCAACAATTTCTTCCTGAATTGAAGGAGGAATAGGCTCAGCGTGTTTTTTTAGACTTTCTAAATATCCCTCTATTGCATCTTGAATGTTATCGATAACTTCCTTTCGTGTTTTGCCCTGTGAAATACATCCGGGCAAAGAAGGACATTCAGCAACAAAAACTTTATCTTCATCTTGCTCAATTAAAATCCTGTATCTCATTGTCACTAACCTCCTTTTATTTCTATATTTAATACACTTCTGGCAATCGCTCTTTTATTAAATTGCCGGGCACTGCATTGAGTTTTCCTACAAATATCATCCTCAACATCTTGAACTCGTTTTCCTTAGCATAAAAATAAGCAAGCAATGGCTCTACCCCAAAGGTTAAATATTTCGCCCTCTTCAAGAATCCTATAAAATGGTCATCACAAAGTTTCTCAAGTCTTAAAAATGAATTCTTTGATTGCAAATACTCTACTCCCTCTGAAACAACCTTTGCGTAAGGGGTATATTCAAAATATCTCGGCACCCCTTCTATTGGTTCATCAAATGGGTCCAGGAAACGACCGAGTCCTAAAAAGCCCTTTTCAATAAACGCTTCCTTGAGGAGTTTAGATTCTTCCTTAAGCAATCTTACCCTGAAAAAAGTCTTTATATTAACAAGGTCCGCCTCTATTTTTACAAGTGTATTTAAAAAGACATTCTCGTTTCGCTCAAGTAAATAGGAGTAATAAGAGTTATCAAGCAGAATATCTAAAAACCTCGGGTCTTTACGAGTATAATAAATTTCTATTGCCTCAGGTATTGCCTTGGACAATAAATAAGGAAGTTTATCGTATCTTTCTTCCTGAAACAGTAGCTTCATTTCCTGTGGATTTATATTCCCAAAGTCTGATAAAAGCTTATCCACTTCTTTTTCTCCGATAGTGCCTTTAGTCAATACTTTTGCATTGTAATAATCATATTTCAATCTAAGGCATTCAATAAGCTCTCGCTCTGATATAAGTTTATTAAGTAATTCATAAAGTTCTCCTCTCGCCTGTTTTATTATATGTTCATAATCTCTTGGGGTTTCTGGAAGCCAGGGGCTATAAGCTGTGTCTTGAAGAATCCTTAAAAGTTCGTCTCCTCCCTCTGCCTCAAGCAATCTTGCAATCCGATGAGCAGAAATAAGCTTTTCCTCAAGAGCCCTGATTCTTCCGACAGCATAAGCATATTTTGTATCTTGTGATTCTGTATGAGGATAAGTAATCAGCATATTTCCTATTATACTAACCTATCTTTTTATGTCAAGCACGAAATTTTGGCAAAAAGATTCACCACAGAGAGCACAAAGGATTAAACCCTTCAACCCTTCAACCCTTAAACTCTTCAACCCTTCAACCCTTCAACCCTTCAACCCTTCAACCCTTAAACCTTTTAACTCTTCAACTCTTTAACTCTTCAACCCTTCAACCCTTCAACCCTTCAACCCTTAAACCCTTCAACCCCTTAACTCTTAAACCCTTCAACCCCTTAACTCTTAAACCCTTCAACCCTTCAACCCTTTAACTCTTCAACCCTTCAACCCTTCAACTCTTCAACTCTTCAACCCTTCAACCCTTCAACCCTTCAACTCTTCAACCCTTCAACTCTTCAACCCTTTAACCCTTCAACTCTTCAACCCTTTAACTCTTCAACCCTTCAACTCTTCAACCCTTCAACTCTTTAACTCTTCAACTCTTCAACCCTTTAACCCTTCAACTCTTCAACCCTTTAACTCTTCAACCCTTTAACCCTTCAACTCTTCAACCCTTTAACTCTTCAACTCTTCAACCCTTTAACTCTTCAACTCTTCCCTCTGCGGGGAAATAAAAATCTCATCCCAACATTTTGTTATTGACTTTTCCTATCCCCATTTTACAATACTTCCAGTTGTTTGAGATTTGATTTTAACTTGCTTGTTTTAAAAGAGCCAATAATAAGCGAAGGAGTGATACACGATGAACAAACTATTAATTAAAAAATATTTAGAAGATGTTAGCAAAAAAGTCGTTGATTCATTTGATTTTGATAGCTCAAAGATTTCTTATTCAAAAACTATTAAACAATACCGCGAAATAAAAACAATTTCAGGAGAAGAAGAAATTGTTAGAGCATACTTTATTAGCAAACTTGTAAATGAACTCGGATATAAATCAGAAAATATTGAAATAGAAAAAGAATACGATATTGGCAGACCAAAACGAAATAAACCAAGAATTGATGTTATCCTGAGAGATAGTAAAGGTAATGCTTTTCTTTTCATTGAACTTAAAAGCCCGGGAGATTATGAAAAAAACAAAGATGAAATAATTGAAAAACAACTTTTCAATCTTGCCAGTCAAGAAAAAGGACAGGGAAAGAATGTAAAATATTTGGTTCTATATTCGTTTGAGACTGTAAATGACGAAATAAAAGATAAATGTATTCTTATAGATTATGATAAATTTACTTCTTTTGATGCTTGGAAAGAAACAAGAGATTTTGCTGATGAACTCCCTGCAAGATACGGAAAAGCACAAAAAGAACCATATATCAAAGGCGGCAAAAAAGATTTAGAAACCAATTTTACTCATGAAAAATTGGAAAGTTTAAGAAAAAATCTGCACAATGTTTTGTGGGGTGGCGGTGGAACTGACGACAATGATATTTTTGCTTCTTTAGTGAATATTATTTTAGCTAAAATCCAGGACGAGAGCAAGAAAGAAAAAGACAAAAAATATGATTTTCAAATATTCTCTTATGCCAAAAAAGATGAGGACGAAGTTTTTGAAACAAATGAAGAACTTTTTGAAAGAATAAATGAACTTTATAGAAGAGCTTTAAAACAAAGACTTAATATTTTAGATGAAACCAAGCTCAAAAAGTCTTTTGTCATTGATGAAAATAAATTCTCGCTTAATAAACTAAAATATACCGTTGCAGAACTTGAAAGATTTTCTTTTGTTGACGGGAAAAACAGTTTTGACGGAAAAGATATTTTAGGTGATTTCTTTGAAGGAATTGTCAGGGAAGGGTTTAAACAGACAAAAGGGCAATTTTTTACCCATATCAATATTGTTAAATTTCTTCTTTGGGGATTACAACTTGATAAACTTGCGATTGAAAGAGTAAACAAAGATTTAGAAATCCCATATCTTGTAGACCCAAGTGCAGGTAGTGGAACCTTTTTAATTGAATATATGAAGTTTATTACCAAAAACTTGAAATACAGATTTAAAGATAAACTTTCAAAGAACCGGGATGTTGAGGATAAATTCAATCAATGGTTTTTACCTGCCAATAGAGAAAACAAGTGGGCGCAACATTTCATTTACGGTGTTGAGATTAACTTTAATCTCGGAACTGCAACAAAAGTAAATATGATTTTGCACGGAGACGGCTCTATGAATATTTTTGTCAAAGATGGACTTTTACCCTTTAAATACTACGATAAAGAAACAGCTCCAAATTTTTTAAAGCAGTACGAAAAGGATGGATTATATTTTGACAAAGAAGTCAACCAACAATTTGATGTGCTTATTTCTAATCCACCCTTCAGTGTTAGTTTGGACAACGAGACAAAAAAGAATCTTAAAAAAGAATTTGTTTTTGGCGATAAAAAGAATTCGGAAAATCTTTTTATTGAAAGATGGTACCAACTCTTAAAACCTAATGGTCGTTTAGGTGTTGTTTTACCTGAAAGCGTTTTTGATACAACGGAAAACAAATATATCAGATTGTTTATTTACAAATATTTCAAAGTTAAAGCGGTTGTTTCTCTGCCACAACTTACTTTTGAGCCTTTCACTTCAACTAAAACAAGCCTTCTTTTTGCACAAAAGAAAACTCAAAAAGAAATTGAACAGTGGAACAATATTTGGTCAAAATACTCTAACGAATGGAATAATCTTAAAACAAGATGCGAAAATCTGATAGCGGTTTATTTGGGAGAAAAAGACAGAAAGAACTTGCCATCTATAAAAAACCTGACAGAAAACGAAGAAAAAGATATACTCTCCAGAATGCTAAAAGATTGTATTGAAGAAGATGATAAAAAACTTTCTTCAAAAGAACTTATTGAAAAATATACCGATGAACTTAAAAAACTTTGCAAATACGATAATGACACTAAAGAAACATTTGGTTTTGTAAATACCTGGTGGGTATTTGGTGAAGTTGCAAAAGAGCTAAATTTTAAAATCTTTATGGCAGAAGTGGAAAATATCGGTTATAAGCGAACAAAAAGAGGAGAAAAACCAATGCCAAATGAACTTTTTAGAATAAATGAAAAAGGTGAAATTCTAATTGATGATGATATAATGGAAACTGCTCTTGACTATATGAGAAAAATCCAGTGGGATTAAAAACTTTTACAATTGATTTTTCGGAATTGGCAATTGATCCAAAAATTGGATTAAAGGATTATTCGCCTCTATATAAAACAGGTATCCGTTTAAAGGACTTTTTGCTTAATAAAAACGTTACAACAGATATAAAATCAGGTAGAACGCCGTCAAGGTTTAATGAGAATTATTGGAATGGGGATTATGAATTCCTAACAATGTCTGATGTGAATACTTTGACATTCTCACTAAATAAAGAATGTTCTGACAAAATAACAGACTTTGCTATTGAAGAAGAGAAAACACTCTATCAAGCAAAAGAAAACTCTTTGATAGTCTCCAATGCCATGACATTAGGTCTATCATTTATAATTGATAGAGCAATTTATATCAATCAAAATGTTTTTGAGGTTAATTTAGATGAAACAAAGATAAATAAAAAGTTTGTATTATGGTACTTCAATCTTATTATTAGGCCTCTTTTTCAAACAATTTACACATCAAAATATTTATCTAAAGATGAATTAGGAAGAATCAAAATCCCCCTTATCCCAAAAACCACCCAGGACCAAATCGTTGCCCGAATAGAACCGATTGAGAGCAAAATCAAAGAACTAAAAACTAAAATCAGACCAGCCCAAGAGGCTATCAACAAAGTTTTTGCAAGAAAGTTTGGATTTGATTTAGAAAAGTTTGAAGAACTGAAAAATGAGAAGTTTTTCGAGGAAGAGTTTAGTAGTATCGCAAATTATGATTCTTTGAGAATAGGAGTTAAAAATTACAGAAAAAACTATGAATATCTTTTTGATTTTTTGAAAAGTATAGAAATGACAAAACTCTCAAAAACATTTGGATATATAAGAAATAGTATCGCACCAGAACTTGATAATAACGGTGAAATTAAAGTGGTTAAAATTAAACAATTAAGAAATGGATATATTGATTATGAAAATTGCGAAACAGTTTTAAATGATTTTTATGAGAAAAATAAAGAACGATTAGGAATAAGAAAAGATGATATTTTCGTAGTAAATCGTGGAATTGGCTCAATAGGAAAGGTTGATTTGTGTGAGGATGTATTAGATGAGGATTATTTAATTGGTGGTAGTATTTACATTTTAAGAGAACTCAAAGAAGATTTTAACCATCAATTTATCACTTATTTTTTTAGAAGTGTCTTAGGATATTCTCAAATGGAGTTTGGTTTTTTTGGTAATACAAATCAAATTGCTTTATATCTTCCAATTTTAAATAACATACAAATCCCAAACATTCCTTTGAAAGCCCAACAAAAAATCGTTGATGAAATCAAAGCAGAGCTTGACGAACAAGAAGAAACAAAAAAACGAATAGAAGCAGAAAGAAATAAAATAGATAAAATTATTGAAAAAACTATAACTTGAAATATAAATCCCTTCTTAGGAGAATAATCTATGCCAAAACACCGCTCTTTTAAACGTTAATATGGCACAAGCAACAAGAGAAGGATATATTATTGATTTTATTTCTGGTCAAGAAGTCAAAGCTACACCAGAAGAAATTGAAGCAGTTCAAGTTTTTGCTAAACAATTAGTTGAAGATTACAATTATCCCAAGGAACACATACAAACGAGACCACAATATCGCGTAAAACAAAGACCATCTGGAGGAAAAGAGTTTCCTGTTGATATTGCTGTTTTTACTTCAAATAATCATATATTTGATAACGAATACATCCTTGTTGAGTGCAAGAAAAAGAATAGAAAAGATGGTAAGAAACAATTGGAAGATTATTTGCATTTTTCTAAAGCGTATTTGGGTGTATGGTTTAATGGTGAGGAAAGGTTGTTTTTAAGAAAAATTGAAAAACAAGGAAAAATATTTTTTGAAGAGATCCCAAACATTCCTCAATTCGGACAAAGAATAGAAGATATTGGTAAATTCAAAAGAAAAGACCTTAAACCTACACATAATCTAAAAGCAACTTTCAAAGCAATTAGAAACCATTTAGCGGCAAATGCAGTCGCAATGGTTAGAGACGAGGCTATTGCCCAACAACTTATAAATTTAATTTTTTGTAAACTCTATGATGAAAAATTTACTAAAGCTAATAATATCGTAACTTTTAGAGCTGGAATAGATGAAGATACAAGAGATGTCAAAAAAAGAATTTTGGATCTATTTAAAAAAGTGAAAGATGCTTATAAAGAAGTCTTAGATAAAAATGATGATATTATATTAGACGATAATTCTATAACTTATGTAGTTGGTGAATTGCAGAATTATTGTTTGATGGAGGCAGAAAGAGATGTAATCGCGGATGCATTTGAAACTTTTATCGGACACGCTTTAAAAGGCGGACAAGGACAATTTTTTACTCCAAGAAATGTTGTGAAAATGATGGTGGATATACTTGACCCTGATGATGAGGATTTAATTATTGACCCTGCTTGCGGTTCTGGTGGTTTTTTAATTGACGCATTAAAACATGTCTGGAATAAAATAAATCAAAAAGGAACTGAATATGGCTGGTCTCAAAATGAAATAGACAAAGAAAAACAGAAGGTTGCTATTGAGAGATTTAGAGGTATTGATAAGGATTACTTTTTATCAAAAGTTACAAAAGCATATATGACTTTAATTGGTGATGGAACAAGCGGAGTTGTCTGTGATGATAGTTTGGAAGCTCCAAATAATTGGAACGAATTGACAAGACAAAAAATACAGCTTGGGAAATTTAGTGTTTTACTTACTAATCCGCCATTTGGAAGTAAAATCCCTGTTCAGGGCGAAGAAAAATTAAAGCAATTTGAACTTGGGTATAAATGGAAATATGATGATGAAAATGATAAATGGATTAAGACAGAAAAACTAAAAGAAAAAGAAGAACCACAAGTTTTGTTTATTGAACGTTGTTTAGACTTCCTGAAAGATGGAGGAAGAATGGCAATGGTTTTACCAAATGGAATATTAGGGAATGAACAGCAAGAATATTTAAGAAAATATATAATGGAAAGAGGACATTTGTTTGCTATTGTTGAATTACCATTTGAAACTTTCAGCCCGAATGTTACCATTAACACAAGCGTGTTGTTTGTTCAAAAAGGGAAGCAATATCAGCAGGAAAAATTGTTTGTATCTCTAAATAAATATTGTGGACACGATAAAAAAGGAAGAGCAACAGATAAAGATGATATTCCGTTAGTAGCGGAACATTATAAATCCGGCAAGTCAAATGAAAACAACTTTTTCATAAATCCTGATTTTCTAGAAAGTAGTTTTATAGCAAAAAGATATTTAAAAAAATATGTGGATAATCTTGATAAAATAAAATCAAGCAAATACTTTGTTGTTAATTTCAGTTCTATTATTACTTCTGTTCACAATGGAGCAAATATTGAGGATGCTTCAATTTATGTAGAGAAAAAACGAGGAATCCCATACATACTTGTAAAAAGCATTACCAAAGAAGGAATTGATTTTGAAAATCTGAAATACATACGTAGCGATTTAGAAAATAACAAAGATGTTTTGAAAAACAAAGTTAATGAAAATTCAATTGTGATGACAAGAGCAGGAAATGCAGGAATTGCTGCAAACATTCCTCCCGATTTAGTTGGCGGAGTAGCTTCGGGTTTTTTAATCAATATTAGAATTAAAAAGGAAGTCAATCCATATTACATAGTTTCATTCCTGAACTCCGAATTTGGACAAATGCAGTTGGAAAGAATATCAAGCGGTTCAATTCTACAAAGCATTCGTTCATCCGGTTTGAAAAAGATTAAGATTATTCTTCCGACAAAAGAAATTCAAGATGAGATTGGCAAAAAAGTAAAAGATGCTGTTTACGCAAAAGTAACTGTAAGAAAAAATATTGAAGATGCAGACATTGAAATTTCTAAATTGGTTTAACAATGAAAATACAAAAACAGTGTAATTGGTAAAACAATCAATACTCTGTCAAAACACCGCTCTTTTAAACTTGATAAATTTATCTGCCTCCGGAGAAAATCTGCGCAATCTTGTGGCTCCATTTCGTCCAATTCGTGGTCATCTGTGTTCATTCGTGGTTCAAAAGTTTGAGGAGTTTAAGGGTTCACGCAGGATTATTTCTCTCCGTGAAATCCGTTTTAGATCTGTGTTAATTCACAGTTTACAAATATCTTACCTAAATATCTCTTTAAGGTCTCTACCTACTACATGAAGATGTGTGTCAATTCGTAGTTCACATCCCTCTGATTCTCCGTTTTCTCCCTTTTTTCTTATGATATTCTTTGTGTTCTCTGTGTCTTTGTGACTCTGTGGTCTTAATTCGTGCTTTTTCGTGTAATTCGTGGTTAAAAATCTTTATCCGTGTCAATCTGTGTTAATCCGTGGTTCACATCCCTCTGCATAAAACTGCATAAGAATACATAAGAATACATAAGACTGCATAAAAATTCATAAAAGTTCATATTGAAAAATGATTTTCTACTTTAATTTCTTGCCTCTAAAAAAGTATGAAGCAAACAGGTCATCAGGCAATTTTCTTAAAAAAACTTGACAAAATCATTTTTTTGCCCACATTATACAGGTGCAACTTCCAGATAACATAAAAAACAGGCTCACATCCATCCTGCAAGAGACAAATCCAAATTTCTCAGGATACCTAACTCTTCGTATGGATAAAGGTGTTGTCCAGGATATAGGTGTTGACCCCGATAAACAATCTCAACAATACTTTAAAGAAATAAACATTAATCCTTTATCCTCTTTTGCAGACCTTATATTTAACTCTGACCAAAAAACACTTGATAATAATATATCAAGAATCCTCAAAGATACAGAACAGGCAAGACAGAAATTACAGAAAACTGTTGTGCTTCCAAATCTAAAGTTCCTCACCGAGAAACAACAGATTGTCATTCTCTCAAAAATGCTGGGAATATCTGAAAGAACCATTGCAAAATGTATGGGATTAAAAAGTCATTCCAGTGTTAGAAGTCATATTTATGGAACCAGAAATGAAGGTGGTGCACTCCGCTCTATAATAAAACATTGGTTGAAAACTCCCCAAAACTCACTCCCAAAAAACCGTCCCCTACAAAAAAAATTGAATCTAAGCAAGAAAACCCTATACATAATATCTGACTTGTTCTTCCGTTCTCCCTATTCAAAAAAATCTGCAAATTAACTCCAAAAAATCCCAAAAAACTCACTCCCAAAAAACTAATAGTAAAGGAGAAAGAATGTCTATAAGAGTTCAAGATTTTAGGAATAAAAGGAGGTAAAAATGGCTCGTTTTACTACGAATGGTTTAATCCATTCTATCAGAGGGAAGCTTGGCAATATTGTTTTCTATTACTGGAAGGGGATACCTAATGTCAGGAAAGCACCCAAAAGAGTTAAGAATCCAAGAACTAAGAATCAAGTGCCTATAATGAGTTCATTCTCTGATTTTTCAAAGTGCTGGCAGTATCTCAATTCCGCAGAAAGAGCTCTCTGGGAAGAGTATGCCAAGGGGTTTTCTCGCAAGAAACCGATGAGCGGGAAAATGATTCTCCATCAAAAAGGTAGAGTGACTGGGAAGAATGCGTTTATTGGGACTAATGTAACGTTAAAGATTTCAGGGTTAAAGCCAATTAAAATTCCTCCTCTTGGGAATGTTCCGAATCCCCCACTGCCGGCTACTGACCTTAAATCTTCTTCTCAATGTTCAAGCTACATAAGATTTAAAGTCCGGCTACCTGAACCGTATCCCTATAAATGTGTTGCCCAGATAAGAATCAAGTTGTTCAAAGGAAAGGGTTCCTCTCGTATTGCAAGGAACGAAGAACTTTCTGACAGTCCTTCTGAAGTCATTATCGATAAGGTGCAATATCAGAGGAAATCCCTTCCTCTCCGGGAGATTAAGAATTCCAAAGTTCAATTGTATATGCGGACGGTTGCTCAGAATGGGAAATTTTCTATGCTCAGTCAAATTTATACTCTGGAGATAAGGAACGGTGAACAGCCCACTCATCTATTCAAGGGTTTCTATGACCCAAAGAAAGATGGATAGAGTTCAAGAATTTATGAACCACAGAGAACACAGAGAAAAGAAAAAAGATTTTAACCACAAAGGGCACAAAGATTACAAAGGAAAAAATGGAACCACGAATTACACGAATCTCACGAATTAAAAATAATGAAGAAACTACAGAGAACACAGAGGGTTCAAAGGTTCAAGGGGTTAGATTATTTTGGGAAAAATGTCCGAAGGATCCGTATGGAAAGGCACCCAGTCCAAATTTGCGGGAATCCCGATTTGTCGGGAGAGGACCTATCCTTAGAAATAGGGAGTTCCACGAACTCTAAAAAGTGGGAAAGGAGGTGATTAAAATGGCAAGATTTACATTGAGTGGCTTAATCTCGGATGTTCGAGGAAAACTTGGCGGGACCATATTCAGCAACTGGAAAGGGATTCAGTATATGAGAGTGGCTTCGTCAATGCTCGGGAATGCACAAACCCACGAACAGCAGTATATCCGAGAGCAGTTTGCGGATAGCGTAGCCCTATGGCGAACTATGACTCAGATACAGAAGGCAGAATGGGAGGAATACGCCCAGAGCCTTGGAAGTGCATCTTCGTCCGAAGCCCAAGTAGGACTGAAGAGCATAATTCCAAGAAAAAGCCGTATCCAGAGTGGGATGAATGCTTTTATTGGAGCAAATCAGATGGTATTGCGAGCAGGATATCCTCGTAGGGTCTTAACCCCGATACAACCGAACCCTGCCGGAGTGGATTTCAGCACAGTAACTGCAACCCCTGGGACAGGTTATACAATCGGGTTGTTAAAGCCCGAACATTGCAAGCCGGGGGCAATGACGAAAGCTGTAATCTGGCAAAAGTTAGACCGAGCTGGAGCCCATGCACATATAATTGGGATGACAGATGTAACGGATGAGTGTCCTGCGATACCAGTGGGACAGGATATGATTGTAGATAAAGTGAGAGTAGGAACTGGGCATACCGTGGAGGAAGTGCCAATAGCAGATTTACTACCGATAAGCATGTGGGTACAAATGGTAGTAGTATCATCCGATGGGCAGAAGGGAGTATTCAGCGAGCTATTTTACTTGAATTTGGTATAAGATAGTAGGGGTAATGCATGCGTCGCCGCTAAGTATTTGGGCTGGGTGTCGTTAAAGTTGATAGATTGTAGGGGCACAATATATTGTGCCCCTACAAAATTATAGAACGTTAATGTGGGAGAGACCTCTGATGTGGGAGGGACTTCCCAGTCCCGAATATCAAGGTTGGGAAACCTTTCCCACAAAAAAGAATGAAGGATTTAGACAGGATTGACAGGATAGAATTATGCCACGAAATCACCAAAAGATTGATAGAAGTTTATGGAAATTAGGAAATTAGTAGAAATTGATAGAAACTTGAATCTCTATAAATTTCTGTGTATTAGTGGATTTTAGTGCTTTAGTGTTTTTGTGGCAAATCAACTCTCTGCGTTCTTTGTGGTAAAAATTCTTGACATATCTGTGCGAATCTGCGGTTAAATGTTTTTCCTTGACAAGTTCAAGAAGATAATTACTATCTGCACTATGATTGAACTTGCACCTTCTTTGCTTTCTTGTGATTTCTCAAAGCTAAAGGATGAAATACGCACAATAGAGTTTTCTGAAGCAGGTTGTGATGTCTTGCACCTTGATATTATGGATGGACATTTTGTTCCCAATATTACATTTGGACCAGTAGTAATTAAAGGGATACGCAAGCTCACAAAACTGCCATTAGATGTTCACTTGATGATTGAGCATCCCGAAAACTGGATTACCCAATTTGCTGAAGCTGGTGCTGACTGGATAAGCTTTCACCCGGAAGCTACTGATGATGCAGGAAAAGTGATTGAACTCATAAAGAAACAGGGAAAGCTTGCGGCTATTGCATTAAATCCTGACACACCATTGGAGGTAGTTGAGCCATATCTTCAAGAGCTTGATTTTGTGCTTGTGATGACAGTTCGTCCAGGGTTTGGGGGACAGTCATTTATCCCTGAGCCACTTGAAAAGATAGAGATTCTTAGCCAAAAAGGTGTAAGGGTTGAAGTTGATGGCGGAATAAAGCTTGATAATGTAGAAAGGGTTGTAAAAGCTGGTGCACAGATAATCGTATCGGGCTCTGGGATATTTAAAACAGAAGACCCCGGGGCTACTGTGCAAGAATTTAAAAGGATTTTTAGAGATAATGCGTTAATTTTTGAAACCGCTGATGAACGCTGATGAACACAAATTATTTTAAAAAGTTTAACACGAACAAGTTCGTGGTTCGTGTTCGGGGATCGTGTTGGAGAAAAACACAACCACGAACCACCAGCACGAATCACGATTTTTGGGTGGTTAATATAAAAAATGTCAAGACGATGTAGTATTTGCGGGAAAAAGGGACTTTATGGTTCACAGGTAAGCCACTCCCATCATATTACAAAGCGGAGGCAATTTCCAAACCTGCGTAAAATACGAACCAAGGTTAACGGGAAGATTAAGGCAGTGCTTGTTTGTGCAAAATGCTTAAAGGCAAACAAAGTGGAGATTATTATCACTCATCCACAGGTCGCAAACTCTGCACGAGGTTCTGATAACAAAGCTTGAACTTTCCGAGTTCTAATTTCCCATAAGAGAAATAGCGAATCCAGTCTCCAAGCAAAAGGAAATCTTTGTTCTGATGCTTGATATGTTTGGGGAAATGGATATGCCCAAAAATCACAGCATCAAACCCAGCATCAAACTTTTGCTCGGCAATATCATATAGCTTTTCCCATTTCACAGCTGTCCCTGTTTTACTTGATAGATTCGAAACCCAACGTCCAATCAGCCAGGCAATATCAGGATGAATCCAGTGGAAAAGAAATATACTCAATTTATTCCTCAGTATCCATTTTGTAGGGTCAAACCTTGAAAATTCATTCCCGTGTGCAATAAAAACTTTTCTTCCTTGTAGTGTGAGCTCTAAGGGCTTTTTATAAACTCGTGCACCAAGTTGTTTAGTGAAGAAATCTCCTATCCAGAAGTCGTGGTTGCCTACTATATAGTGGATTTGGGTTCCAGATTTCTTGAGTTCCCATAGGGCGTTTAATATGGGGAAATAAGCTTTTGGGATTTGGGTCTTGTATTCGAAATAAAAGTCAAAGAAATCGCCGACAATAAAGAGTGCCTCGCATCCCTTAATATGCTCTATGAATTCAAGGAACTTATGGAGTTTTGTTGCCTCCTTCGTCGGCGCTCCTTTTGTGGGCTTCGTAGCACCAGCCCTGGCGGGGTCTTCTCTGCCAGTTCTCCCAAAATGATGGTCAGAGACAAAATAAATTATTTTATTCATAAGATATTTTCACCACAAAGAGCACAGAGGATTAAGAGATTCAAGATTTTAAGATTGCAGATTCTTTTTCAATCTTTAATCTTCTAATCTTTGAATTTTGTAATCTGTGTTCATCTGTGGTTAATGCAATTATCTGAATTATTACACAAATTCTGAAAAGGTCAAGGGAAAATACTTAAGCTAAAACAAGAAGTGGAAAATAACAAAGTGATACAGAATTTTACTTCATTCTTTTGTTAAAATAAAAGCAACTGCTGGAATCATTACCTCTCTAATTACAGGAATTTTCGTTAAAAAATGGAGTTTAAAGTGTGTGTCTCTTGTCGCTATCACCTTAAAATTACTTGCCGAAATCATATTTAACATTCTTTTAAAAGTGATTGGATATAGACCGGCTTGTTCAAAGGAATTTGCATCAATTTTATTTCTGAAAATTAACTCTCTTAAATATTTAGCTAACTTAAATGGAAATATATGAAAGGGCTTCAATTGATGCCCTGCATGTGGATTATACCATGGAGGAATCATAATATAACAAATTCCTCCCATCTTATTTGCTCTATACATCTCATTGACACACCGCTGTTGTTTTTCCGTTTGAATATGCTCTAAAGTCCCCCTGCAAATCACTAAATCAAATTCATTATCGTCAAAAGGTATGCTATCTGCAAATCCAATTTTTGTTTTTGGCCAAATGTATTTACCTGGACATGGGTCTAAATTTATTGTGTTACATTTTCTTTCTTCACTGATTATTTTACAAAATTCTCCTCTTGCTCCGCCTATATCAAGAACTTTTTTGTTCCAAATCGGCATAAACTCCTCAACTTCCATTATTAATATTTGAGCAAAATATTCTCTCATTAACTGATAGTTGTTACCTTTGTCCCTATTAAAAACGAAAAACCACAGTTTCCTGTAATGGTTGAATAAATTTAGATGAGTCTTCATATCAATAACATACAAAGGAGACAAAAATTCATATAACTCGTTTATCCTCTATTTAATAACTTACTTCCCTATACAAAACTCCGAGAAGATGCGGGATAAGATGTCTTCTGGTGTGACTTCGCCTGTTATTTCTCCCAAAGCATTTATGGCTTCTCTTATTTCATAAGAGATTAGTTCCTGCGTTAGTTTCCCTGCCCCATTTTGTGCTCTCTCGATAGCTGTGTTGGCTTTTCTTAAAGCATCGAGGTGTCGAGTCCTCGCTACAAGTGGTGGAGTATTATTTACGGAAATAAGCTCTGATATAGCAGGCAGAATTGAATCCATATTATCTCCTCTTAAAGCAGATACTGATATGAGTTTATTGAGTTGGGGGGTTGGAGAGTTGGGGAGTTCACTATGCCAGTTTATGGGAGCGGGTTTTAGGTCGCACTTATTTAATATCCCGATAATGTTTTTCGCAATCGGGAGATTGCTCCTACTCTCTAAATTTCCTCTTACCTCACCAAGCAATTTAATATCTTCTTCTAACAACCCTTTGCTTTGGTCAAATACAAAGAGAACGGCAAATGCTTTTTCTATAGCTTTTTGGGTTCTTTGCACTCCTTCCTTTTCTATTGGATTTCTTGCCTTTCTAATCCCTGCAGTGTCAACAAGCTTCACGGGAATGCCGTCAAGATTTATCCATCCCTCAATTGTGTCTCTCGTGGTTCCTGGATAAGGAGTTACAATAGCTCTATTTTGTGAGATAAGAGCATTGAAAAGACTTGATTTGCCAACATTTGTTCTTCCAACAATAGCCACGGTTGCTCCTTCTCTCACAAGTTTACCTGATTCACCAGACTTAAGGAGTTCAATGATTCCCTCAGTCACTTCTTTCAGATTTATATCCTGCTCTTCTACATCAAAATATTCTGGGAAATCTATCGAAGCTTCAAGATGGGCATTTATCTCAACTAATTTCTCTTTAATCTCGACAATTTTGCCTGAAAGCTCGCCATTAAGTTGTGATAGAGCAAGAGATAGGGCTTTATCTGTTTTTGCCTGCACGATATCAAGAACTGCTTCTGCTTGTGCAAGGTCAATCCTGCCAGAAAGAAATGCACGCATCGTAAATTCTCCGGGCTTTGCGAGTCGTGCACCATTTCTGAGAATAAGCTCAAGTATTCGCTTTAACCCAACAGTTCCTCCGTGTGCATTTATTTCTATCATATCCTCGCGAGTATAAGTATTGGGCTTTCTCATCACGAGGAGAAGCACTTCGTCAAGCTCTATTTTTGTATCAGGGTCTATTATTTTGCCGTAATGGACTGTATGAGTCGGAGCTTTGCCTGGCTTTATTTTGCCTTTAAATATCTTGTCTGCAATCCGTAAGGCATTAGGTCCAGAAATCCTCACGACTCCAATTCCTCCCTCGCCAAGTGGGGTAGCTATTGCAGATATTGTATCCATAACTCCAATAATTTATTAACCGCAGATGAACGCGGATAGACACAGATAAAGACTATCCTATAAATTGCTCCATACACTTTGGGAGGTCTGGGCTATATCCTCCTTCAAGGACATAGAAAGTTGGCCGGTTAAGCTTTTGAATTAGTTCACCTATTTTCCTGTAAGATGTAATCTCAAGTCCAAGTCCTCCAACTGGGTCAAGTTTATATGTATCAAACCCAACAGAGACACCAACAAATTCAGGGTCAAATTTATTCACTTCCTCAAGTGCCTGATTAAGAGTTTCAAGATACTCGCTCTCTCCTATTCCGAAACTTAATGGATAGTTTTTTATGTTTCCCCTTGACTCTCCGCCACTCCCGGGATAGAAGAATCCATACCGATGAAGAGAGAGATACAGGACATCCTCATCTCCTAAAAATATATCTTCAGTTCCATTCCCGTGATGGCAATCAATATCAAGTATTGCTGTCTTTTTACCAAACTTCTTTACCGCAATAGCCATATTATTGAAGTAACAGAATCCTCCGAGAGAACCTCTCGTAGCATGATGTCCCGGGGGCCGCATAATAGAAAATCCTGTATCTCCTGCAGCAGAAACCTCAGCGGCAAGAACTGCACCACCAGCCGATTTCCTTGCATGCTCATATATTCCAGATAATGCTGGAGTA
>JAUWHX010000075.1 GCA_030605695.1 bacterium
ATCAAGGTCTCCCCACACAATTTTCTTGTAAAACTCTGGGTCCATTGATTTGAGGTCAATATTAGCCGCATCAATATAAGGCAGAAGTTCACTCAGAGGTTTCTCATTTATCATTCCGTTTGTTACCAACACATTTTTGAGTCCTTTGCTCCGAGCAATCTTTGCTGTATCAAGTAGATATTCATACCAGGTAAATGGCTCTGTATAAGTGTAAGCTATGCCCAGAGAGTCTTTCCGCAAGGCAATTTGCACAAGCTCTTCTGGTGAAACATATTTAGTTAAGCTCTCTCCTTGCGAGATTTCATAGTTCTGGCAATAAGGACACCTGAAATTACAAGAATTAGGTGCAGTTGAGAGGATAAGAGTTCCGGGATGAAAATGATAAAGTGGTTTTTTCTCAATAGTATCCATAGCCAGACTCACACATTCGCCGTAGTTTATAGCATATAGGATACCATCTACATTTTTTCTTGCTTTGCAAGGGGATATTTTATTTGGCTTAATTATACAGCTATGGGGACAAAGCTCACATTTAATTCCATCAGGAAGTTTCTCATAATATTTGGCTTCTTGCATTTCGTTACTTGCTTAACTCTTTTGCCTTCTTTAAGTCGGCTTCCGCCTTTTTGATTTTACCAAGCTCTTTGTAAGATTTTGCTCTTTCTCTATAATACTTTGGATTGTTAGGATTAAGCCTAATTGCTGCAGTATATGTTTTTACTGCAAGGTCCCATTCTCCTGTAATTTGATGCATTTCTCCGACATAAGAAAGGACTTCAGGGTCACGAGTATATATTTCTTGGGCTTCCTCTCTCTTTTTCTTTTTTCTTTTCTGAGGTTTAAACTTGCGTGTCTCTCCAAAGTACATTCCCGTCCGCAATTCTTTTGCTCGCTGTATATCTTTTTTCGAAAGTTTTCTATTTCCAAGTTTCCAGTAGGCACTGGCTCTACCTTCGTAGGCTCTCGGGTCCTCCGGGATAAGGTCAATGATTTCTGTATAGGTGTTTATTGCGGGTTTATATCTTTCTATGACAAGATAAATACCCGCTAAGTGAAATAAAACTTTTGTATCATCTGGTTTGATGTTATGAGCTTTCTTGAAAATTTTCACTGCTTCTTTATATTTCTTTCCCTTTATCAAAACAGCGCCAAGATTAAAGTAAGCATCTATGGTAGGGGCATACTTTATTACGCGTTTAAAAGTTGTTTCTGCGTGCCAGTAATCTCTTTTGAGATAATAGCTAATCCCGAGTTGATATAAAAGTCCAGTGTCTCTGGGAGCAATGCTCAAGCCCCGTTTAAAACAATTTATTGCCTCGTCATACTCTTTGTTCTTTTTGTAATGAGCTCCGAGATTCTTATATACATTTATATCTGTGGAACCAAGTTCAATTGCCCTCTTATAACTTGCAATTGAGGAACTATATTGGTGAACAGTAAATACAAGAATAAATAAAATGCCAACCACTGAAATTCTCTTGTAATTTTTTGCAGGAGCGAACCGGTGCGTTCGTTCCTATTTTTAAGGGCAGACATATGGGCCTGGCCTTAAATATCAGCAAGTAGGGAGTCCAATTACTTTAACTCTTTAGCTTTCTTTAAATCAGCATTTGCCTCTTCTTTCTTCCCAAGTTTCCAGTAAGCGTTAGCCCTTCCTTCATAGGCTTCACGAGTTTCTTCGTCAAGTTCTATAATTTTCGTGTAAATTTCCACTGCAAGGTCATACTTCTTGGTCAGAAGATAAACACCGGCTAAGTGGCTTAGAGCTTCTATATCATCCGGCTTAAGTTCAACTGCTTTTTTAAAGAGTGTTATTCCTTTATCATATTTTTCTTCCTTAATTAGGACAGCTCCCAAATTAAAGTAAGCATCCTCTAATGTGCTGTCACATTCAATCGCATGCTCAAATGAGCATTCCGCCTCTTTATAATTCTCCTGAAGATAATAGCAAACACCAAGCCAATACAAGATATCAGCATTTTTCGGTTCTACATCCAATGCTTTCTTAAAATACTCTATGGCGAGGTCATATTCTTTGTTATTTTTATAATGAATTCCCAGATTCCTATATGCCTCTATGTTTTCAGGAGTAATTTCAATTACACGCTTATAATATACAATTGCCGAGTCTTCTTTCTCCAGATTTGAATAGACAAGCGCCAGGTTCATATATGTTGACACAGAATCAGGCTCAAACTCAGATGCCTGAACAAACCTCTGCTTTGCACTTTCAAAATCTTTATCACGATTTGCATAAATACCGGCATTGTAATAAACAAGCCATAGAAATCCACTTTCTTTTGTAAAATCCTCTTTATCTGGAGCTGTTTTTTTTGCCTCGTCTATATATTTACAGGCTTCCTCATATTTCTCCTGATAAGCATAAGTTCTACCAAGCCACAGCAATGCGTCTGCATCTTGCGGATTCATCTCAAGCTGAAGTTTAAACTGATCAATCGCCTTCTCATAATCTTCGCGCTGAATATAAACTTTACCAGCAGTCATATATTGAGATGCACACCCAGTTACTACTAAAAACCCGATAACCGATAACCGATAACCGATAACCGAAACACACTTTTTCATCCTCTCCTCCTTTTTTCGTAAATAGTAGTTCGTGAATAGTGAATTGTAACTTGCCTCTCTCTCATCAAACTATTCACGATTTACGATTCACGGCTTAAAAAAGTCCAATATCCTTACAAGAGTGGCTTTCAACTCTTTCCTCTCAATAATTGCATCAAGAAACCCGTGTTCAAGTAAAAACTCAGATTTCTGAAATCCCTCCGGCAACTCTTGTTTTATCGTTTGTTGAATTACCCGTGGTCCTGCGAATCCAAGTAATGCTTCAGGCTCAGCTATTACTATGTCTCCCAGTGATGCATAAGATGCCATTACTCCAGCAGTTGTTGGATTTGTCAAGATTGATATATACGGAATCTTTGCTTCTTCCAGTCTTGCGAGAGCTCCTGATGTCTTTGCCATTTGCATCAAAGATAAAATTCCTTCCTGCATTCTTGCACCACCTGATGCACCAACTATTATGAGCGGTATATGTTCTTCCTTTGCAAAATCTGTTATCCTCTTTACTTTTTCTCCAACGACTGAACCCATTGAACCACCCATAAACTTAAATTCCATTGCCCCAATTGCCACTCTATGTTCTCCTATTTTTGCTTCTCCAGTTATAATTGCATCTTTAATCCCAGTGCGATTACTTCCAGAATCAAGCTTCTCAAGATAATTTTTAAATTCCAATGGGTCAGCAGATTCTATAGAATCTGCTTTGGGAATGAACTCATCTGTTAATATTTCAATGTATTTTTGTGAGGATATTTTAAAGTGATAATCGCATTTTTCACATATCCAGAAATTTTTTGCGAGTTCTTTCTTGTAAAGTATCTCTCCACATTTCTCACATTTAAGCCAAAGTCCATCAGGAACTTCACGCTTTGGAGCTGGTTTTAACCCTTTCTTTCTTTTAAACCACATATTATTATATTAAAGCAAAAATATTGACTGTCAAGTTCATTTTTCTCTTTGAAAATGATTTCCTTTTTGGCTTTTAAAACTAAACAAAATTTCAGGAGCTTTTGAAACGCTTTTGAAATGCTTTTTCCTTGACAAATTTATAAAATAAGTTATAAAATTCAAATATGAGTGATATTGAGACTGTAGAAAAACTTGAAACTGCACGAAGTAAGTTAATAAAAGAAATAAAAGAAAGAATCGTAGGTCAGGATGAAGTGATAAATCAGATTCTTATTTCCCTCCTTGCACAAGGACATTGCATCTTGCTCGGAGTCCCGGGACTTGCAAAAACACTTATTGTAAATACACTTGCAGAGGCACTCTCATTATCTTTTTCTCGCATCCAATTTACGCCTGACCTTATGCCAGCAGATATTACTGGCACAGAAATAGTGGATTCAATTGATGGAAGAAGAAGCTTTAGATTTATAAAGGGACCCATCTTTGCAAATGTTGTTCTTGCTGATGAAATAAACCGTACCCCTCCTCGCACTCAATCAGCATTACTTCAAGCAATGCAAGAGTATAATGTAACTATCTCAGGCAAGACCTATGACCTTGAATCCCCATTCTTTGTGCTCGCAACTCAGAACCCAATTGAGCAAGAAGGGACCTATCCATTACCTGAAGCACAGCTTGATAGGTTTATGTTTGAAATAGAAATCCAGTATCCTTCACAGGAAGAGGAAGAGTACATCGTGAAGACCACTACATCTGCTTATATCCCAACAGTAAAGAAAGCACTTACATCTCAGGAAATCATAGAACTCCAGTCTTTGGTGAGAAAGGTGCCTGTTTCTGACGAATTAATTCATTCAGTAGTGAAGTTTGTGAACCTCACGAGACCCAGCTCCAACTCAGACTGCCCTAAATACATAAAAGACTGGGTAGCGTGGGGGGGGAGTCCTCGGGCTTCACAATACTTGATTCTTGGTGCAAAAGCTCGTGCAATACTTGAAGGCAGATACACTCCTTCAATAGAAGATGTCAGATATGTAGCAATTTCTGTTTTGCGTCATCGTATCATTCCAAACTTCAATGCCGAAGCCGAAGGAATAACCACACTTGACATCATTCAAAAACTCCTAAAGGAATTATGACAACTATAAATAGCAAAAACTTGTATTTTAATGTTGATTTTTAAATTTCACTTGCCGAAGTGGCGGAACTGGTAGACGCGCCAGACTCAAAATCTGGTCTCTGGTAACAGAGGTGAGGGTTCGATTCCCTCCTTCGGCAGATTTATCTACAGAACAACACAGAAATCCACTGAAATATTTCAAGGAGAAAGCCCCGCATTTTGCGGGATTCCGATACGGCGGGAGGAGAAAATGGAAAAGTGGAGAAAAGATGAAAAATTCAAGATTCTCCTTTTCCTAATATTCCCCATTTTTCCTTATTTATTTTGTCAAGTAAAGAAATACAAAAAATCGTAAATTACAGATTACGGATTGTGATTGTAGGAGTTAAGAGTTCAAAGGTTTAAGAATTTAGGGGAGGTTTTTCAGGCGGTCTATTTTCCAGGAATTCAAGAGATAAAAGGTTGGAATTCCTTTAACACGGGCTAGCTGATTATTGTCATCGGTTTTCTCTCCTATATAAAGAATCTTTTCTTCTCCCTCAACAAGCACTATCTTTACCTCAAGTTCCGTCTCAAATTCTTCGGTTTCTTCCGAGAAACCATCACACCTAAGATTAGATAAGATATCCAAAATTGGCTTAACTTTCTTGTCCTCAATTACTTCCTTGCCTAACATCCACAGAGTATCATCAGTGCGGACTAACTTTTTGTCTCCCAGATGCAATTCTTTGACATCTTCTGAGTCAAATGAGAACATAGTATGGTCGCGCCAATCATCCGGACGCTTGTCAATCAAGAACTTTGATAATCCCTTTGAGATGTATGTTTCTGGAGCAGGAGGGAATCTAATATACCAGTGCAAAAAATCTCCAGCCATTTTGCCAATAATAAAGCTTTTTGAACGGCTATCCCAATGAACTTTGACTTCAATTCCCTTTATTGTATCTACTTCAAAGTCTGCGTGTTTTGCTTCTCGCTTCGAGACTACTTCGCCGATTTCTAAATCTTTAAGTCTCTCCAGCAGGGGATAAAATATGCTGGTATCAACTGGATATTCCATAGGTTCGGTAATTTTCCAGGTCTCCCCCACCTTTTCAATTATGGATAAAGTATCTTTGGATTTAATCTCTATTCGTTTAAATTCTGTGGTTGCAAAGGGTTTGTTTGATTTTGGGGTTCGTTGAATGAGTGTATAAACAATAGCAGTTACAATAAGAATTCCTAAGACAAATAGAAGGATTTTGGCGGATTTAAATCTCATAAACTCGTTTTCCTCTTTTTCTCCATCTTATAAGTCCTACAACAATTAAAAGGACTGATGGCAGGAGAATATCAAGCCACTTAATAGTTCGCTTAATTCCCTTGCCAACTGGCTTCAATGGACGCTCACTAACTCCCTTTGACCTTATTCCGATAAGAGTTTCGTCCTGAGCCAGCCAGTCAATAGTATTCAAGAAGAAAGCAAGGTTTGGAGGAGAAGTATATCGCCCTTCAGCAAATCTTGCACATCCTGAAACTATAAACCTTGATGGAGTATCTACCGTTACTGCTAAATTAAATGGACCTTTTTCGTCTGTAAGTTGAGGCAAGTGTTGCTCCATAGGACTTAAGGTGAAGATGTTCTGAGTTAACCAACTTCGTTTAGAGGATTTTACAATAGGGGTCCCTCCTGAGACTGGTGATACAAATGGGAATACCATAGACTCAAGTTCACGGACTATGGGGCTTTCCTTATTAAAGTTTGATGCCTTTGGGAAAAATGGATATGGGATAAAGTTTTGCATCATAAAAGAGCCACGTTGCATAGTGATTCCTACTACTTGATTTTGCATATCTAATACAAGTCCATCTTTAAACTCTATGCCATAACTCTTGAGCAAGCCCTCAAGTCCTGTTTGCACTTTTCTGCCCACAAATCTATCCAGATTCACATCTATCTTGTCAAGGAAAAACGCACAGGTCTTACCCCCTTCAAGAGCTTTATGTATTCTTTTTATTGCGGTGTCGCCGAATTCAGTTTTGGGTCCGAGTATGACTAAGCTTGTGGCATCCAGAGGAATATCCTGAGTGTCTGGATTTACCTGAGATATCTCATATTGCTCTCTCAGTTTTTGAAGCACCCTTTCATTTGGCTCGATTTCCAGATGTCCATTGGTGAATACAATATGTTTTTTCTCCTCGGCTGTCAGCCGTTTGATTCTTGATGAGATATCATATTCAAGGGTTGCGGTATTTTCTATGATGGGTATTACTTCTCGTTTATCGCCGTATAATATACTGATTCCCATATATCCTTCTTTTATCCCGTATTCGCCTTCTTTTACTTCCGTAATTTGCAACGGGGGAATACCGGCACGTTGGGCTTCCATTTTGATTTCACGGTCAAGAGGGTCAATTAGCTTAAGCGAGAGTTTGCCTCTTGATTTGGCACGATACTCTGATAGCAAATCATTCGTATATCTGGCTTTTACATTATAGGGAAAGGGTAATTTTTTTGTCATATATGCACGAATTATAATGGGGTCTTCAAGTTTTCTTATCATTTTTACCGATGCACGAGAGAGAGAATAAATGTTTCCATCTGTCCAGTCAAGCCGAGTAAAAATGTGATAGGATAAGAAATTAACAACGATTGTTATTCCGAGAATCGTGCCGATTGCAGTAGCCGAAAGGGCTCTATGCTTGGTTCTTCTATATGCATAAAAAGCAAATGACAGGAAGAAACCTATCATCGAGAGGAAGTAGATTACGGCTCTTGAGTCAACAACTCCTCTGCCGAGAGAATTTAAATGATAATCTATGCTCAAATATTGGACAATTCCAACAAAAGCGGTTGGGATAGCAATTAAAACTTTGCCGAGCATAAAAAGTGCAAAGCATAGGATGGCACTAATTATAAAAGCTACGACCTGTGATTTAGTAAGGGATGATGCAAATATTCCGATAGCAGAAAATCCTGCGGCAAGAAGTATTAACCCCAGATAAGAGCTTGCAACAATACCCCAGTCAAGTGGTCCTATAAACCTGACAGAAATTGGGTATATGAGGGTGCATACGATTCCAAGCCCAATTAGTGCCAGAGAAGCAAGGTATTTTCCAGTTATGATTTCCCAATCCTTGAGAGGAGCAGTTGCTAAAATTTCACTGGTTCCAAGTCTTTCTTCCTCAGCGAGAAGTCTCATAGAGATAGCTGGTATGAGGAAAAGGAAAAATAATGGGGCAAAATTAAAGAACCCGTCTATGGTGGCTTCGCCCGACAGGAACAATCCTGACATAAAAAACCATCCAGAGAGAACAAGCCACGCTATAAGAACAATGTAAGCAACCGGAGAATTAAAATACCCCCTCCACTCTTTCAAAAATATAGTCCGCACATTCTTCATAGAAATTTACTCCTGAGTTAGCTCTCTAAATACATTTTCAAGTGATACTACACGACGATGCATATCAATGATGGTCCAATTGTTCGCAACACAAAGATTAAATATGTTTTCTCTTGGGTCAGTAGCAGATGAGATTTCATATTTTTGGGTTTCCCCTTCTTCTTTTAATTCAATACTCTCAATATCAGGTTGCTCTTGCATTATCTCAAGAAACTTTTCTTTAGGTGCTTTAAGCTCAAGTTCAATAACTTCCTTACCTTTTGCCATCTTATGAAGCTCATCTTTTCCAGCATCTGCTATGATTTTGCCACGATTTATAATTAAAATACGTTTGCAGGTTGCCTCAACCTCCGAGAGTCTGTGAGTAGAAAGAAGAACTGTCTTTTCCTTGCCAAGTTCTTTGATGAGTTCACGCACTTGAACTACTTGATTTGGGTCCAATCCTTCGGTTGGCTCATCCATAATTAAAATCTCAGGATTATGTAATATAGCTTGTGCCAAACCAACTCTTTGGCGATACCCTCTTGAAAGCTCACCTATTGTCTTGGATATGATTTCCTTAATTCTACAAAGTTCTGCTACTTCTTTAATCCTGTTCCGAGAATCATGAATCTCTCGCAGAGCTCCCAGAAACTCGAGATACTCCATTACTTTCATCTCATGATAAAGTGGGTTATTTTCTGGCAGATACCCTATACTTCGTTTTGCCTCGATTGGAGATTCTTCGATATCATAATTTCCTATCTTGCAAGTCCCTTGGCTCGGGGGGAAATATCCTGTCAACATTCGCAAAGTAGTTGTTTTCCCAGCACCATTGGGTCCTAAGAATCCGACTACCTCTCCACGCTCAACCTTAAAAGAGATATTATCAACGGCTACAACCCCATCATACTTTTTAGTAAGATTAATTACTTCTATCATCTTGAACTATTTAAATAAAGTTAACTTATTTGTCAAGTAAAAATCTGCTGTAACTTGCCCATTTTTCAAAAGTGTAAAAGCCGGTCGGAATTTCAATTCAATGCTCATAGCAGAGAGTCAATTAGTAATGTAGATACGCTCAAGAATTACTACTACTTTATCTTCTCCATGCTCTTGACTGCCATTTTCTTGCTTCCTGCTGCCATCGTTTGAGTTCGTGCTCCCATTGTTCCTTTTCTACCCAACGGTCTTCCCAAGATTTTATCTTATCAATCCTGCCCTGATGACGCTTACCTTCAAACTTAGTATCAAGCCATATATCTATAATCTTGGTTGCAAGTTCTTCAGGAACAAACTCAGCTGATAGAACAAGAATATTTGCATCATTGTGCTGTCGTGAAGATTCTGCAAGTTTCTCATTTATGCAAAGAGCCGCTCGTATTCCATTTACTTTGTTGGCAACAATTGACATCCCAAGTCCACTGTTGCATATAAGAATTCCTCGCTCAAAATTCCCCTCTGCCACTTCTTGGGCAACCTTAAATCCAAAATCAGGATAATCACAAGATTTTACGTTCTCAGGACCAAAATCCTGAATCTCTATCTTTTTGGATTTTAGAAACTTTTTTATATTTTTTTTAAGCCCGAACCCACGATGGTCTGCACCTATTGCAATCTTCATATAACACAAGATACTCGTCATTTCCGAGTTGTCAAGATTTTTCTCAAATAATGTTCCGCAGCAAACCATCAGATGAGACGAGTTACAAAAAAGATTGACTTCCTGATTTTTATAGTGTATTTATGCAAAAAGTAACTCATGGAACTGATGTAAATCATTTAGGAGAAGATATGAGAGTTTTAATAATAAGTATATCGGTTTTAATCTTTTTATCTGGAATATCATGCTATCATCACTATAATTCCTACGAATATTATGAATATTATAGTGAAGGTGTAGAGTATGGAGCTCAAGCGAAATTTGAAGAAGCACAAAGACAATTTGAAAAGGCTCTGGATGTCAGTCAACCTTGTCCTCCTACAACTCTTATAAAAAGACGCTTGAAAATCATTGATGATGTAATTAAAGAAAAAATAACAAAGGAAGCAGGTGTTTATTTATTCAAAGCAATAGCTCGTATTAACAAGACGATGACACTTCCGGAGAACCTTGTTTCACATAAGTGGCGTAATGTTACCCACAGACGGAGTTATCTCAATCAATGGAGGTTAGATGATGCTATAAATGATTGCAAAAAAGTTATTACTCTTTACTCAAACTATGGAGAAGCATATCGTATTCTTGGGATAGCTTATTACTACAAGGAGATGTATGATGAGAGTGTTACTGAGAGCAAGAAAGCATTGAAGTCTAATCCAAATGATGCTCTCGTATACTACGATCTTGGTTTTACCTATCTTGCCAAAGAGATGCTGGACGAGGCATGTGGGGCATGTGAGAAAGCTCTTTATATCAATCCAAAATTTGGTGAGGTGCATAAGCTTTTAGCTAAAATCTATTATTGCAAACTAGCATATGAATTAGCTATTGAACATTGTGAGAAATTAGCCAAACTTGGGTGTATGGTTCCTTCCGAACTCTTACATGTTTTAAAACCATATGATTATATGGGTAAACTCAAAACTTTAAATTTTTATGATGTGGAAGATTGAGATTAAAAAACGAGATAATACAGAAGGAGAGAACCTCAAAAAGGATATCCTTGACCTTGTTGGAACGAATCCCGATTTATCTGGACCTGGCGAGAGAGTTAATATTGAACGATGTGAGGTAATTCAGGTTTATTATCTTTTTGGGCAAACACATGTAGGGGTTCAATATATTGAACCCCTACAATCGGAAATTCAAAGAATTGCGGAAGAGTTGCTTGCAGATAGAGTTTGGGAAACATACAATATAGTTAAGAGTTCAGAGTTGAAAGTTCAGGGTAACAATTCCCTAATTCCCAAATATGAGGTTGAAGTTGCTTATAATCCCGGAGTGATGGACCCGGTAAGTGCAAGCACCTTAAAAGGAATACGGGATTTGGGAATCAAAGGTGTGCAAGAAGTAAAGAGAGCAAAAAAGTATTTAATCTATGGCTCACTATCTCAAGAAGAGTTAGAACTCGTTTGTAATAAACTTTTGCTTAATCCAACAATTCAGCATCGAGTTCAGAGTTTAGAGTTTAGAGTTAAGAGTCCAGAGTTAAGAGTTCCAGTTTTTGATAAACCAAATTATATAGATATTCTGAATGCTCCTATGGAAGAACTTTTAGATATAAGTAAAAATTATGGTTTAAGTCTTAACTCCGAGGAATTTAAGAAGATACAGTTGCATTTTAGGAGTCTTGGACGAAATCCCACTGATATAGAGCTTGAGACAATTGCTCAAACCTGGTCCGAGCATTGCGTGCATAAGACATTCAAGTCAAAAATTAAGTTTAATGGGAAAATCATAGAGCCACTTTTTACCACACTTATGAGAGCCACAAAAGAACTCTCGCGAGATTTCTGTGTCTCTGTTTTCAAGGATAATGCAGGTATAATAAAATTTACTGACGAACACAACATTTGTTTCAAAGTAGAGACTCACAATCACCCATCAGCTATTGAGCCATACGGTGGTGCAGGAACAGGAACTGGCGGAGTAATAAGAGATATTTTGGGAACAGGACTTGGGGCAAAGCCAATATTAAATACTGATGTTTTCTGTTTTGGGCCACCAGATTATCCTGCGAATAAACTCCCGAAAGGAACACTTCATCCCAAACGAGTTATGAAAGGAGTTGTAGCTGGGGTAAGAGATTATGGAAACAAAATGGGCATCCCAACTTCAAATGGAGCAGTGATATTTGACGAGAGGTATTTAGGAAATCCAGTAGTTTACTGTGGAACCGTTGGCTTAATGCCTTGTGATAAATGCGAAAAGCAGATTGTGCCAGAAGATTTGATTGTTCTCTTAGGTGGGAGAACTGGTAGGGACGGAATACATGGAGTAACCTTTGCATCCAGAGAACTGACCGAAAGCTCGGAAACCGCGTCATCACAGGCAGTTCAAATCGGAAACCCAATCACCGAAAAGAAACTTACAGATGTGCTTCTTAAGTTGAGAGATGCAGGCCTATATCGTGCTATTACAGATTGCGGTGGAGGAGGACTTTCATCAGCTGTGGGCGAACTTCCAAGACCTTATGGAGCAGAAGTTGATTTAGACCTTGTGCCACTTAAATATGAGGGGCTCTCTTATCGGGAAATATGGATATCCGAAGCTCAAGAGCGTATGATAATTTTTGTGCCTCAAGAGAATATTAAAAAACTACTTGAGCTATGTGCTAATGAGGATGTAGAAGCAACTGTCATTGGCAAAATAAGGAATGATAAAAGACTCTTGCTCCAATATAATGACACTATAGTTGGCAATCTTGATATGGAATTTCTCCACGAGGAGGTTCCTTTATCAATAAGAACAGCCAAATGGAGACCACCGAAACTCAAGGAATCCAGCGATTCACGATTCACGATTCACGATTCACAAGACTTAACTCCTTACTTATTGAAAATTCTTTCAAGTTTAAATGTTTGTAGTAAAGAATGGGTAGTCCGCCAATACGACCATGAAGTTCAAGGAGGCTCTGTAATTAAACCTCTTCACGGAGATGCAGCAGTTACAAAACCTTTGCTTGATTCTAATCGTGGGGTTGTTGTGGGATGTGGGATTAATCCAAAATATGGAGAGATTGACCCATATTGGATGGCAGCCGGGGCTGTTGATGAGGCGATAAGAAACATCGTTGCGGTTGGAGCTAACCCAGAGCATGTAGCACTTTTGGATAACTTCTCCTGGGGAAACCCGAATAAGCCAGAAATATTGGGGCAGCTTGTTCGAGCCGTAGAAGGATGCTACTTTGCATCTAAGACTTACAAAGCACCATTTATATCAGGCAAAGACTCATTAAATAATGAATACCGAATAGGAAACAAAACTATATCTATTCCCTCAACCTTGTTAATTTCTGCTATTGGAATAATAGAGGATGTAAACAAAGCAATCTCAATGGATTTGAAAGCTCCTGATAATTCAATATATTTGCTTGGTCTGACATTTGATGAACTTGGAGGCTCACATTATTATGAACTCCATGGATGGAGTAGCAATAAAGTTCCTAAAATTAAACCACAAATTAAGATGCTCAAAAAACTTCATCAAGCGATGCAAATTGGGCTTATTCGTGCCTGTCATGATTGCTCGGAAGGTGGAATTGGAGTAACTTGTTCTGAAATGTGTTTCTCTGGAAATCTTGGAATGCAAATCCGGCTTGATAAAGTAAAATGCGGAAAGCTCATTACTCAGGATGATACGATTCTTTTCTCTGAGTCTAACACAAGATTCGTGGTTGAAATAGCAAAAGAACAGGAAGCTGAATTTGAAAAACTAATGTCTGGATGTGATTTTAGTAAAATTGGGATAACTACTCCACAGGATTCTTCGAAAAAGTCTCCAGAGCTTTTAATATTTGGGCTAAATGGGAAGCAAATTGTTAAGGCAAAAACTGCCGAGCTTAAAGAAGCCTGGCAATCTACATTAGCTTACAGTCAACGGTCAACAGTCAACAGTCAACAGTCAACGGCTAAAACTAACTCACAACTCACAACTCACAACCCACAACTCGCAACTCGTGTCTTGATTTTGAGGACAGCTGGAACTAATTGTGATATGGAAACTAAGTTTGCCTTTGAACTTGTCGGCTCAAAAGTAGATTCAGTGCATATAAATCAACTTATAAGTCGCAAAAAGAGTCTTCAAGACTATGATATTCTCGTTTTGCCTGGTGGTTTTACCTATGGAGATGACATTTCTGCTGGCAAAATCCTTGCAAATGAACTAAAATTTGGACTGGGAGAAGAACTTGAGAAATTCATTGATTCAAAAAAGCTGATACTTGGAATTTGTAACGGCTTCCAGATTCTTGCTAAACTTGGATTGTTACCCGGAGGCAAATTAGGAGAACAACTTGTAACACTTACTAATAATACCTCAGGTATATTTCAATGTGAGTGGGTGCAATTAGAAGCTCCTAATACTAAATGTGTATTTACCAGAGGGATTGAAGAACTTGAGTTGCCAATTGCTCACGCAGAAGGAAGGTTTGTCGCTTCTCGTCCTGTAATTTCGGAACTTGAGCAAAATAATCAAATAGCTCTTCGGTATAAAGATTACAATCCAAATGGCTCAATGTCAGATATTGCAGGGATATGTGACCCTTCAGGCAGAATCTTTGGGCTTATGCCTCATCCGGAGAGATTCGTATCCAAAATTCAACATCCTCAATGGACTCGCGATGAAATAGAGCCCTTAGGACTATTGATATTTAAAAATGCAGTGGAATATGTATCTAATAAAAAAACGAGTAATTTATGAAGGATTATGAAGCTTGAGGAAGAAGTTGGGAAGGTTCTCAAACAGAAGGGACTTACAATCTCGGTTGTTGAATCCTGTACCGGTGGGCTTATTCAAAAACTAATTACTGATGTCTCAGGAAGTTCGGAGTATTTTCTTGGAGGCATTGTTGCTTATTCAAACCTATTAAAACAGAAACTTCTTAATGTATCTCCACAGACTTTAATTACGCACGGTGCAGTTAGTGAAGAGACAGCTTGTGAACTTGCTCGTGGCGTGAGAGAAATCACTGGTGCAGACATTGGAGTTTCAACCACCGGGATTGCAGGTCCTGCTGGTGGAACTCCCAAAAAACCTGTTGGGCTCGTTTATATAGGGTTATGCACCGAGAAAATTCTAACTGCCCACAAATTTTTATTCAAGGGAACGCGCCAAGGAATAAGAAAACAAACAGCTGACAAAGCTCTTGAACTTGTGAAAAATGTAATCCAAAGTATCTAAAAAAGTCGTGGTTTTCTAAAGTAATGTATTCAAGTAAAGGTTATATTCATCGGCTGGCAAAACATAGCGAAGGTAAATATAGTAACAAATAAAATCGGCGTAGATTCTCTTAGAAATTACGGAAGGAAAAAATTCAGAAGATTATTAATGGCTTCTTTTTTTACGCTTTCTTTATCGTAATATCCTTCTTTTATACGCTCTCTTACTTCCTGAATTTTCTCTTCTCTTAATTCTGATGATTCTTCATTAAGTAGTTTGAGCAACTCCATTTCTTGCTTATGTCTGAGTTTTTCCTTTGCCTCCGAAGATATCTCTACCCTATCTTCATTCTTGACTTTATCAGTGAGTTTTTCTCTTTTATTAACTTTGTCAAATGCGTTTATTTGCTCACTAATCTTTCTTATCCCATCTATCTCCATTTTTTTCCTCCTGTTATTCTTATCGGCAGATTCTACATATACTTTAGAAAATATTTAAAAAATTATACTTTCAAGTCAAGTCTTTGTCCTCCTATTTTCATTCTTGCTTCGCCTCCTACGGTATAAAATTTATGATGTTCCCAATCCACTCTCCATTTCATTACGAAATATGCGTGCTCAATTTCTCGGCGATTGACAAGTGCTTTCGCAACTGCCCTTATTACATGCCCACGCTCGTGTCCAGCAACTCGAACCGGAGCTTCAAGTTCATTCATTGGAGTTGGATGCTGGAAGGTTGCTCCAACATCATCAGAACTATCCTTATAAGTTCGTGTTACTCCATATGTTACTTCAATACCTGGAAGAAAATTCCCATTTATATTTTCATCCTCTACTATCTTCTCTGCTTCTTTGAGCTTTCGCTCCGCAAGCCCCAAATTACCACGGTCACGAAGAGTCTCAGCTTCATTAAGGAGAGTATAGAACCTTGGAGAAAGCTTTCCTTGTTGTCCAATTGTTTGTTTTAAGCGAGTAAGCTTTCTCTCAATCTGATTCTCCTTTGGTGTAGAAGTATTTAGTTGAGGATAAGATGCTTTACTGATAGATTCTGGTCCCATACTATTAACTATATCAAAAAAAGGGGGTTGTCAAGATAAAATCCGATTCTTAGACTTAGGAAAAGCTTATTTATCAGAAATTTCTTCTTGAATTAATTTGATATGTGCCTCAAGTTTAAGCAATTTTTGCTTATACTCTTTTGCTTTTTCGTGAGCCTTTTTTACTACTTCTGGTGGAGCTTTCTTCAGGAAATCAGAGGAAGCAAGGCGAAGCTCTGTATTTTTGACAAGCTGTCCGAGTTCTGAATGTTCCAGTTCGAGTTTCTTTAATTCTTGCCCTAAATCTACAAGTCCTGCCAGAGGAATAAATATATCTACTCCCTTGGCAAGAGCGTGTTTGCACCCTTTGGGTATTGACTGTATAAATTCAATAGAATCTATTTTCCCCAAAGATTTAATGTATAGCTCATTCTCTTTAATAATATCTGGATAAGAAGGTTCACATTTCAAAAGGAGTTTAATGGGTTTTGTTTTTGGAATACGGAAGTCGGTTCTTGTATTCCTGGAAGCCATTATAATATTTTTGATAAGTTCAAATTCCTGTTCTGCAGGTAAATCTAAATCAGCTGGGTCCGGCAGGGGCCACTCGCTTATCATAATTGAGTTGTGAGTTGCAAGTTGTGAGTTATGAGTTGAGAGCTTTTGCCATATTTCTTCTGTAATAAACGGGATAAAAGGATGAAGGAGCCGTAATGTATTATCTAATATGCGTATTGCATTTTTTTTGTCCCCTTTTATTTTGAGAGTCTCAAGATACCAATCACAGAACTCGTGCCAGAAGAAATCATAAATCCGCATAGCAGGTTCTTGTAGTTTAAACTTGTCAAGTAAAGAAGTTACATCTTTTATAAGTTTGTGTTGTTTGGATAATATCCAGCGGTCAGGAAGTGTTAACCCTTTTCGGGATTCGGGGTTCGGGTTGGTGTTTGGCAATGAATCAAGAAGTCTATAAGCATTCCATATTTTATTTGTAAAGTCTCGTCCAAATTCAAATGTATTGGGCTGAATATGAGGGTCCTGTCCTTCACCAGCAGTAGTTATTAACGAAAATCTCAGGGCATCTGTGCCATACTCTCGTATAATATCTCTTGGGTCTATTCCATTTCCCAGGGATTTCGACATTCTTATTCCTTTTACATCTCTGACGGTTCCGTGAAGATATACATCCGTAAATGGAGGTTTTCCCATAAACTCGTATCCAGCCATAATCATTCGGGCTACCCAGAAGAAAATTATCTCCGGTGCTGTACTGAGGAGTGCAGTTGGATAAAAATATTGGAGTTCTGGAGTTTGTGTGGGCCACCCAAAAGTAGAAAAGGGCCAGAGCCACGACGAAAACCAGGTATCAAGGACATCTGTGTCCTGAACCAATTTCTTTGATTTGCAGTAAGGACATTGCTTAGGCTTCGTCTTAGAGACAATAATACCGTTTTGCATTTTGCATTTTGCATTTTGCATTTCTCTGCAATGCCAAACCGGCAACTGATGTCCCCACCATATCTGTCTTGATATACACCAATCTCTGATATTATACATCCAGTTTAAATAAACACCCTTCCACCGAGGTGGATAAAATTTAATTTCTCCATCTTCTACTGCCCGGATTGCAGGTTTTGCAAGCTCCTTCATTCTCACAAACCATTGTTTTGAAAGAGTTGGCTCAATTATAGTTTTACATCTGTAACAATGTCCGATTGCACAATTATAGGGTTCGGTTCGCTCAAGAAGTCCAAGTTCTTCAAGGTCAGCAATAACCTTTTTTCTGGCTTCAAATCTTTCAAGCCCTTTATACCCACCACCATTCTCATTGATTACTCCTGTTTTATCCAGTATGAGTATTTTGGGCAATTTATGCTCCTGAGCAATTTCAAAATCAACAGGGTCATGCGCTGGAGTTATTTTAACTATCCCTGTTCCAAATTCAGGGTCGACTTTCTCATCAGCTATTACAGGGATTTCACGATTCATAAGAGGAAGTAGAACAGTCCTCCCAATAAACTTAGCATTCTTTTTATCTTTTGGACTCACCGCACAAGCAGTATCACCGAGCATTGTCTCGGGTCTGGTTGTTGCCACAATTATATACTCTTGTGTTCTTGTGCTCTTGTGCTCTTGCGACTTAAGAGGGTATTTAATATAATAGAGCTTACCCTTTCTTTCTTTATGTTCAACTTCTTCATCAGCGACTGCAGTTTTACATCTTGGACACCAGTTTACAATGTAATCTCCCTGATAAATCAGTCCTTTTTCATAAAGCCGTACAAAAGCTTCACGCACAGCCTCGCTGAGACCGGAGTCTAAAGTAAATCTTGTTCTGTCCCAATCGCAACTGCAACCAAGTTTTTTGAGTTGCTCCAATATAGTGTGTTTTTTTTCATTTACCCATTCCCATACGAGGTTCAGGAATTTATCTTTGCCTATTTTTTCTATGGGCTCATAATGTAGCACTTCTCTTTCAACTATTACTTGAGTGGCGATTCCTGCATGGTCAACTCCGGGAAGCCACTCAGCCATAAAACCTTGCATTCTGCGATATCGTATAAATATATCCTGAATTGTGTTGTTAAGAGCATGCCCAAGATGTAAAACATCAGTTACATTTGGAGGAGGAATAACAATTGTGAATGGTTTTAACTTAGAGTCCGGAGTTGCCTTGAAATAACCATTCTCGAGCCAGACTTTGTACCACTTTTCCTCTACGGGGATTGGGTCATATTTTTTAGGTATATCCATATTAGATTATATTTAGCATAAACTCATTGAAAGTCAACAGAAAAAACTTATAGATTTTAGCTTTTAAAATATTTTTCAATATTTTCTAAAAATTGCTTGACACCATAGAATTAGTTGTTAATTTTAAACCAGTTAAAAAAGGAGGTATTGTTATGGCTAAAGTAGCAATTACGTGTAATGGGTCAGAGCCCGGTAATGTTTTTCCACCTTTTATTTTGGGCTCAAGTGCAGTTGCATCCGGTGATGAATTAGTTCTGTTCTTTATACCTGGTGGCGCACCTGCTCTGGTGAAAGGAAAGATGGAAACGATGAAAGTCAAAGGGTTGCCAGACTTAGTTGAGTTATACGAAGGAGTCCGAGGTCTTGGAGGCAGAATACTTGTCTGTGAACTGGCATTAGATGCTAAAGATTTGAAAAAAGAGGACTTTAGAGAAGGTGTAGAAATCGTAGGAGCAACCACATTCCTGAATGAGATTAAGGATGCTACGATAACTTTCTCTTTTTGAAATTTGATTAAAAGGAGGTAAAATGGCTACACATACACTTGATACTTTGGGACTTAAATGTCCCCAGCCAATTCTTAAAGTGGCAGTGAAAGCTAAGGAACTTCAACCAGGCGATATGCTTGAGGTAATAGCTGATTGTCACTCTTTCCCTGATGATATGAAAGCATGGTGTGAAAAGACAGGCAGGACCCTACTTGTCTGTGCGGATGAAGGGGGAGGAAAGTTTAAGGCTCAGATACAATTTTAAGAAATCAGGAAAATAGAAAATAAGAAAATAGAGGGTAGTATTAGGGTAATAATTTCTTAATTTCCTAATTTCTCATTTTCTTGAGATTATGCAAGAAGAGTTTACACCTAAGATAGTGGGGTTTCTGTGTAATTGGTGCTCCTACGCGGGTGCTGACCTTGCAGGGACAAGTAAATTGAAAATGCCCCCTTCTCTTGCAGTCATTAGAGTAATGTGCTCCAGTAGAGTAGACCCTGTTCTTGTATTGAGAGCCTTTTTGCGAGGTGCAGATGGGGTGTTGATTGCAGGATGCCATCCGGGAGATTGCCACTATGAGAAGGGAAATTATTACGCTCGTAGAAGATTCGCACTCTTAAAGTCAGTTGTTGAGACCCTGGAGCTGGATTCAGAAAGATTACAGCTATCATGGGTTTCTGCATCAGAGGGACCCAGATTTCAACAGGTAGTTACTGAATTTACAGAGAAGTTAAAAAAGCTTGGACCCAACCCGATGCAGGAAAAAACATCTATGTGATATTAAAAAATGAAAGAGAAAAACGGTAATGTATTAATAATAGGAGCTGGAGTTGCAGGAATGGAGGCAAGTCTATTACTCGCTAATTCAGATAAAAAAGTCTATCTGGTTGAGCGTACATCCTACACCGGTGGCAATGTAATAAAGTTTGAAAAAGTTTTCTCTAATATGGAATGTGCTACTTGTATGTTAGCACCAAAGCAACAAGAACTTCTGGCAAACGAGAATATTGAACTTTTGACTCTTGCTGAGGTTATTGATGTTAAAGGTTCCGCCGGAGATTTTACTGTAAAAGTTAGGAAAAAAGCTAGGTATGTAGATTTGCAGAATTGTATTGGCTGTAGTGCTTGCTTTGAGCCCTGTCCGGTTAGCGTGAAAAATGAATTTGAAGAGGGACTTTCGGAGAGAAAGGCAATATATGTTCCCTGTCCCGGTGCACTTCCAAATGTTCCTGCAATTGATACAGAAAATTGTGTCAGATTTAAAGGCAAGGATTGTCAACTGTGCAAAGAAGCTTGTATGTTTGAAGCAATTGATTTTGACCAGAAAGATGAGGAACTTAAGCTGAAAGTCGGAGCAATAATAGTAGCCACAGGATTCAGCACATTTGACTCCAAAAAGACCCCTCACCTCGGATACGGGAAACTTGCTGATGTATATACTGCCTTTGAGTTTGAGAGAATGTTTGCTTCTAATGGACCTACCGAAGGAGAGATTAAGCTCCGAAATGGTGAAACTCCGAAATCTGCTGTTATCATCCATTGCGTAGGGAGAGAAGAAAAAGGATATTGTTCTGGAGTGTGCTGTATGTATTCCCTTAAATTCACTCACTACTTGAAGGAAAAGCTTCCAGAAATCAAGATAGCCGAGTTTTATTCTGATTTATGTATTCCGGGTAAGTCCTATCAAAAGTTTTATGAGGAGACCAAAACTATGGGACCCGAGATTATTAGATTCAATGAGATTGAAGTCGTCAACGCTAATGGACAACTAACAGTAAACTACAAACCCGACACCCTAAACCCTAAACCCCAAACCCTAAATACTGATATGGTTATTCTTGCTCCAGCAATTGAACCGGACGGTAATGCGAATAAACTTGCAGAGGTAATTGGCATTCCCCAAGATGAATATGGGTTCTTTGCTGAAGGGCATCCAGAGATTGACTCTGTAGCTACGCAGAAAGAAGGAATATTTATTGCAGGGTGTGTGCAAGGACCAAAAGACATTCAAGACTCGGTAGCCCAATCAGAAGCAGCAGTGGGAAAAATACTTTCATCAAGATAAAATGCAATTAAAAACAGGGATTGAAAGAGAACCCAAGAGAAATAAGAAAAAAATCTCTTCCAATCTCTTGAAATTCCTGTTAAATTGAAATGAGTACACAGAGTGGACATATTGAAAGTCTCTGTGACCTCTGTGGTTAAAAATGCCTATGGAAGAGAAAATAGGTGTATATGTATGTGAATGTGGGCCCAATATAGCTGATAAGGTAGATATTGATAAAGTAGTGGAGACAATTTCTTCTCTGCCATCCGTAAATGTAGTTGAGAGGCATAAGCTTTTGTGTTCCGAAGATGGCAAGAAATTCCTCAAAGAAAGTATCCAAAAAAATGAATTAACGCGTATTGTAGTTGCAGCTTGCTCACCAAAGCAACATGAGGTTACATTTATGAGAGTATGTGAGTCTGCAGGCATTAACCCCTACTTTTTCCAACTTACTAACATACGGGAGCAGTGTGCCTGGATTATAGACGATAAGGAAGAAGCTACTGAAAGGACGATAAGATATATAAGAGCAGCTATTAGAAGAGTCCTTTATCATAAAGCCCTTGAGAAGAAAGAGATAGAAGCGAATCCTGATGTTCTTGTAATTGGAGGCGGGATTGCAGGAATTTCCGCGAGTCTATTACTTGCCAGTGGAGACAGAAAGGTCTATTTGATTGAGAAAACAAAAGTTGTCGGAGGAAAAGTCCGAGAATTTGCCAAACTTTTTCCACGAATGGAGCCGTGCTCTGATATTATATCGCAGAAAATCAAGGAAGTAGAAAACAATAAAAATATTGAAGTTCACACTGACAGCGAAGTTTCTGAAGTATTAGGATTTCTGGGAAACTTTGTTGCAAAAGTAAACACCAGCGAAAATAAAGCTATCGAGCAACCAAGCGAGCAAGCTATCAAGGAAAAGGGTTTAGAAAATAAGGAGCTTGAACTCAAAGTTGGAGCAGTGGTAGTGGCTACTGGATTTAGTATGCTTGACTTACAACAGCTTCCCCAATATGGATATGGAAAATATGATAATGTCTATACCGCTCTGGAATTTGAAAAGATGAATGCTGAGGGGAAAATTCTTCTAAAAAATGGTAAACCTCCAAAGCAAATTGCTATTATCCATTGTGTAGGAAGAGAAAAAGTAGGTTATTGTTCAAGGGTTTGTTGTATGTATTCTCTTAAGTTTGCTAATTATATCAAATCTAAACTCCCAAGTGTCAAGGTATCTCATTTATATACAGACCTTACTGTTCCAGGCAAAACTTATCAAAAATTCTATGAACAGACCAAAGAAAAGGATGTTGAATTCATCCGTGCCCAAGATATTGAAATTACTGAGTCTAATGGACAGCTAACGATAAACCACAAAGGAACCCCTAACCTCAAACCCCTAAATACCGATATGGTAATTCTTTCTTCTGCTATTACTCCTTCCTCTGATGCCCACAAGCTCGCAGAGATGCTTAATATTTCTCAAGGTGATAATGGCTTCTTTGTAGAAGAGCATCCAAAACTTGCACCGGTTTCTACATCAATGGAAGGCATATTTATTACTGGATGTGCTCAAGGCCCAAAGAATATTTCAGATTCAATAGTTCAAGCACAAGCAGTAGCTGGGAAAATACTCTCAAGTATTATCCCTGGCAAGAAATTAGAACTTGAGGTAAAAACCTCTGAAATCTCTGAAGCACTTTGTATTGGCTGTCAGACCTGTCTTGAGGTTTGTTCTTATGGGGCTATTTACTTTGATGAGATAAAAAGAGTATGCATCGTAAATGAAGTATTGTGTAGAGGATGCGGAAACTGTGTTGGAAGTTGTCCATCCGGAGCAGCATCATCTAAACATTTTACCACTACACAACTTCATCAAGAAGTTGTAGAAGCACTAAGATGAAGAATAAAAAAAGAGTGCTATGAAATCTTTGATGATTTTTGTGTTCATTGTGGTATTGGGTGGATGCAAGAATAAGGTAACTGAAACAGAAGAGAAAACCCTCTATACTGAATTCCAGCTTATAGACTCTCTCGGAGTTCCCACCACGAGTTTTCATGTTGGAGACAATGTGTATTTTTACTGTGCTATTATTAATCGGACTGGCAAGACACAACCGTGGTGGAAATCAAGTACAGCACCCATTGTATTTTTCGAAGTGTTTATTGGAGATAGTTTTATTGGTTCTTCTGTTGATGGAATGGGCTTTGCAGATGTGATAGTTTCTGGCAAACTATTGAATAGTGATATTCTTGCTCTTAAAGATTCTTGGCTTGCAAACCTTAAACATGGAGTGTTACCAGTAGGAGAGTATACAGTGTGGGCAAAACCACAATTACGGTTTGATAATTTTGGAGCTTTGCCTGATGAAAAAATCGATTTCAAAATTTTACCTTGATTTCTGCTAACAAGAGAAACAAATGAAAGGTGCAATTCTGAAAATAGAAAATAGCATAGAAAAGACCATTATTGAGTTTCTGAAAAAGGGATTAGACAAGAAGCTATTTGATGTAGTTCTTATACCTGTAAAGGTACCTGCTGGTGATTCTTATGCTTGGGTTTTGGTGCAGGATAAAGCTCTTCTTGAAGATGCCAATCCTCTTCCTCCTGTTATGTTGGTTCAGGGAGCTAAAGCATTAAGCAGTATAACGAGAAGAGGGAAATCAAATAAGAAGATTGCGGCGATTATGAGACCTTGCGAGATAAGAGCATCAATTGAGCTTTCTAAACTTCAGCAAATAGATTTAGAAAATATATGTCTTATCTCAATTGATTGTCCAGGTGCATTGCCATTAAAGGATTATCTTGAAGACACAAAGAAAGGAATAGATACATTTAAAAAAGTTATCAAAGAATGGGGGAATGAATCTGTGCGTCCCATTTGTCAGATGTGCGATAAATCTGTAGGGTTATCCATACAATCGGACTTGCATATAGGGATATTTGGAGCAAAAAACAATGAAATTTATCTTATTCCGTCCAGCCAAAAAGGGAAAAGTATTTTAGAGGAAATCGGTATTCCTGCGGAAGAATCAATGGATAATTGGGAGAAAAAAACGAAGGAGTTCGTAGAAACAAGAAAGAAAAATAGGAAAAAGATTCAATCTACCTTAAGTGAAAAAGTTATGGGGTTGGATAACTTGCTGGAGACTTTTAGCAATTGTATAAATTGTCATAATTGTCAAAGTGTTTGCCCTATTTGTTATTGCAGGCAATGTTATTTTGAATCAGAGAAGATGAAACTTTCATCTGATGATTATTTAATAAGAGCAGAAAGCAAAGGTATTCTGCGATTCCTTCCTGACACCTTATTATTTCATCTTGGACGGATGACACATATGAGTCTTTCTTGCGTAGGGTGTGGAGCGTGTGAAGACGCTTGTCCTATGTCTATCAAAGTGGCACAAATATTTAGTATAGTAGGAGATAGGTCTCAAAAAGTATTTAATTATATTCCGGGTAAAAGTATTGAGGAGTCTCTTCCTCTCAAAGTTTATGAAGAAGATGAGTTTCACGATGTAGAAAAACCTTGAAAATGTCAAAAGTCCTAAGAATAAGCAAAGGTGCAGAACAAGGTGTGCAAGAACTTCTAAAGTTCCTTCTGGAAAGTGGGAAGGTTAAAGGAGTTCTTACCCTTACAAAGATAAACAATAATGGTGCAGTTGATTATTCACTCATTACTAACTCAGAGATGCTTAAAGATGCTTTACCACTTTTTCCTTTAATGCCTGCAAATGCTGGTAAATTGCTGTCCCGTTTTACACTGAAATCCGCACTTGCCGAACCCATTGCGGTAGTTGTAAAGCCCTGTGAACTCAGAGCATTTATAGAACTTGTAAAACGAGAACAAGGGAGTCTGGAAAACTTTTTATTTATATCATCTACTTGTGATGGAGTCTATCCACTTGAAATATCCTCTAATGGAGAAGTAGCTAAAAAACTCTCTAAATATTGGGATGCAGTCAAAAAAGGAGATATTGCTCCAGATATTAGACCTACTTGTTCCTGCTGTAAGTATTTTTTACCTTACAATGCTGATATTACGATTGCTTTGATTGGTGAGAATATTGACAAAGAATGCAAAATATTTCTGACTACTGAAAAGGGAAAGAAATCTGTAGAAGGCATGAAAGGACAGCTTGTGGAAGGAGAACTTAAAACACAAGAGGTGAAAAACTTACTTAACAAAAGAGAGGAAAACAAGAAAAAGCTTTTTGATAACCCCGCATTAATGCAGGATGGGCTCTCAGGATTGATAGAGACTTTCGGTAGATGTATAGGTTGTCATGGATGTAGCAGAGTTTGTCCTATTTGCTACTGCACACTATGTACTTTTGATTCCAAAGACTATGAAAATGAACCCTCCACTTATGAAACAGAACTTAAGAAAAGAGGAGGTATGAGAGTTCCTCCTAATACAATACTTTATCATATTGGTAGGTTAACCCATATTGGGATTTCTTGTGTCGGATGTGGAATGTGCACAGATGTATGTCCAGTTGATATACCACTTTCAACTATCTTCCTAAAAGTAGGTGGAGAAGTCCAACAAACCTTTAATTATATCCCGGGAAAAAGTGTAGAGGAAAAAGTCCCTCTTACTATATTTGAGAAAGAGGAACTTACCGAAGTGGAGGATTGAGAAATGAAAGACGATTTTGAACCAACGATAATCGGATTCCTATGCAGATGGTGTTCTTATGCAGGTGCTGACCTTGCAGGAACGAGTAGACTTCAATATCCACCGTCTATGCTACCTATTAGAGTTATGTGCTCAAGTAGAGTAGATCCAGTTTTTATTATAACAGCTTTTTTGCGAGGTGCAGACGCAGTTTTAGTTGCAGGATGTCACCCCGGAGATTGTCACTACATAGAAGGAAATTATTATACTCGTAGGAGATTTGCTTGCCTACGCAAAATCTTTGAAACATTGGGTATGGAGTCTGACAGAATAAGACTCTCCTGGATTAGTGCATCAGAAGGACCAAGATTTGCACAAGTAGTCACAGATTATACGGATAAGATAAAAAAGCTCGGTCCTAATCCTGCCAAAAAGGAAATCTTCCTATAATTTCCCTTTAATCTGCCACAAAAACACTAAATCACTAAATTTCACTAAGGTCATAATGTAATTCTTTTAAGGAAACCTTATAGAGAAAACACCGACGGAAAGTCAACATAAAAAACTTCCAGATTAACTCATTAGAAATGTTTTTCAATATTTTCAAAGAAATCCTTGACATTATAAAATCAGTTGTTAATTTTAAGATGGTTGAAAAAAGGAGGTAAATTATGTTAGGACTTTTATGGGTGTTACTATTTGCAGAATGTGATGGATGTTCTGCAAAAACAAATGTTGCTGTATTTGAGTTTGAGGCAATTGGCATAGAGAAAGATTTAGTTACAACTATATCTGACCTTCTTCGTCTTGAACTATCTGAATGTGATAAATACAAAGTTATTGATAAAGGAACTATGATAGATACTTTAGGCGAAGACTTAGTGGTTTCAAGTATGGATAAAGCGGTTGAGTACAGCGACTCTTTAGGGGCGTCGCTTGTAGTAATTGGTCATATGAGTAAACTTGGGAATAAAATTATTATCTCTGTCTCTTTAATTAATAAATGGGAGAAGGAAAGAATATACACCGATAAGCTTACATCTTCAAGTGTCGAAGACCTTGAAACAGTAGTTAAACGATTGGCAGCCAGTTTATGCGAAATGAAGAAAGCTAAGGAAAGTGTTACGGTTGAGACTGTTACAGAAGAAGAAGCTATGCCTCGTAGGAGGAGAGAAAGCTATCACACTGCTGGGTTTATGTTAGGATATTTATTCCCTATGGGTGGCTCCTATGGCAAGAAAGTAGAAAGTGAATTATGGGATGATGTCCGATTAGGTGGAAATATTAAAGCAATGCCCGGTGGTAGCTTTTTATATTTTTATGAAACTCCTTACTATATGGCAGAAGTGGCTTGGAGATTTCATGCAAGGAGTAACGCTTCTTTGTTTGGTGTTGGATTTTCTGGTTATCGTTTTCTATCTCTTGAGGATATTTCTCCTTACATAGGAGGTGGACTTGGAATGAGTCGGGGAAGGCGAGTAATGAGTATTGACACAACTGATTATTATTACGATATTCCAGGAGAGAATTTTGATGGTTTAACACTTGATGTAGGTGGAGGGATAGTAGCATTTAGAACCTACGATTTTCACTTCCTTGCAAATTTGAAATACCATATTGTATTTGCAGAAGGAACTCCAAATGGATTCATATTATCTTTTGGCATCTCCTATAAGAAGAAAGGGGGGGGTGGTTGTGGTTGCGGATTTTAAATATAACTGGATTCTAATCACTCTTACTTTAATCAACGATTAAACCTTATAAAAAAACACCGAGAGAAAGTCATTAAATATCCTTCCCCCGGTGTTAATTTTCCTGCAATTTACTAATTACTATCTCAATATCGTGAGTTTTCTGGTTGCCTTGAAATCACCCACTACGAGTTTTGCAAAATAGATGCCAGTTGTCAACTCTTTTGCATTGAAGTCAACACTATAATTCCCAGCTTCTTTCTCTCCACTCACTAATGTTTTTACTTTCCTGCCAGTGATGTCATAAATCTTCAATGAGACATTGCCTTTGGCTGGTAGTTGATAGCTGATAGCTGTGGAGTTCGTTAATGGGTTAGGGAGAATTTTCATAAATGGTAACTGGTTATTCTGCATCTCTTCAATTCCAACGAACTTACCACATATCAAGCTATCCAGAACTTTTACAGAAGAGTCCGCGATTTCCATTATCTCCATACCAAGCAGATACTCATATACTGATGAATCAACATACACCTCTGGAGAATCCACAAATATATCAATATCCTGAAGGCAAGCATTAGGACTATTAGGACAAGGTATATCACCATTCGCATCTGTCTTGGCAACAAGAAGATTAGCAGGAGTCCAAGGGGATGGCCAATCTGTATATCCTGTAGCAGCATAAAAATCCTTCGGATATTCTATGACATACTGACCATAGTCATCTAAGTTCATTGGTGTTGCCGGACAACCTGTCAATACCTTTGACCATTTTATCAGCCCATTTATATCAATTTTGGTCATCAGAAGGTCAAAGGAACTCGTTTTACCCGGGTCAGTGAATCCTGTAAAGACATAATTGCCATCCGAGGTATTCTCAATACACCGAGAACTGGCAATATCTGGTATAGTATAAATCCTGCAGTTCCCGAGCCATCCTACCTTTAGGTTCGGGTGTAATTTCATAACCACGATACTTGAATCTACATCACCAGTCAGTATATAACCGGGCTGGAGGTGATCGTTCTTGATATTGTATGCACAGCTAAATCGTCCCGGAGGACTGTAATCATAAAGCTGTCTTGTCGCAGGGTCAATGGTGCCATCAGACTTTTTCCCTTTGAATGCCAGAATGTCGGACATTGGGTATCCAGGTTCAACTTCATAACACGACTTCCCTGCTACCACCCAAAGATTAGGAGTTGCAACACTTGAATCCTCAATAATAGAATATAGATAGTCATCTGTAGGAAACTCATCATAGAGCATTTTACCATAAGCCCGTGTCCAATTAGGAAAACCACTATCTGCAGTCACACTCATTACCAATGCATCGGAAAGACCTCCACAAGGAGCTGGCCTGCTAATCCCCTCAACATTTCCAGCAACCAGATAGTCTCCTCCATCATTGGTAATAGAATATGCGTAGTCAGCAAGGGGTCCCGTTTGATCAAACCCACAATACCTATATCCCCATACCTTACTGCCATCACTGGCTTTTATCTTGAATATCAGAATATCTGCAAGGTCTTCCGGTGCTATCCCAGGACTGGTATATCCTGTTACCACATAATAAGTCGTATCCTCATCATAGTCCACAATAACGGAGCGACCATAGTCATCTCCTTCATACAGAGGACCAAAGACTCTTGACCAGATTACACTTCCATCAGCAATGCTTAACTTAGTAACCAGGACATCCAGTCCACCCAGAGGACCCATATTTGTATGTCCAACAACCACATATGCTTTATCAACAGTGTCACAAGCAATAGAATAAGCGGTATCGTTGTAAGATTCTTCACCGAATCTATCGTATGCCTTTGCCCACGGTGTCTGTCCTATTAACATCAATAAAATACTTATACTTATCATTTTTCCTCCTCTCCGTCAGCTGACGGATAAAAACAACAACTCCTGCAAAATTTTATATATTTCACAAACAATGGGGTTCCAACCCTCTATATTTTAGACTTCCCTCCTTTCGTTAAATCTTTCGTAGCTTGCAGGACTCATTAAAAACCACAAAGCTTAATATGTTAATTACATTATATCTACATCTTCTGGATGTCAAGAAAAAAAGAACTACTGTTATTTTTCTGGAACTTCAGGAAATTTCCTGAAACTTACCTATATTTTTTATGATAAAAACAAGAGACTAATCCTTCAAATATCCTTGATATACTTGCTTCCAATCTTCCCTGTTACACTAATTGTTTGGTGATTGCCAAGCAAAGAATCGTAAAAATGCTTCATTGGTGTAAAGTATTTTGAGAGTTTTTTATTTGACAAGGGAAGAGAAGTAATTTATGATGAATGCATAATTCATTTTTGCTTTAAGAGAAGTTCAGAGAGGTATCCAAAGGCAATGGAATTCTTTGCTGTCGTGCAGAATGATAAATTGGTTGTCGGTATTTAGAGTTTAATTTTACATGACGATTATTGAAAGAATTTTATCTAATAAAGTCGGACGAGAAGTTCATATTGGAGAGAGAATTTGGGTCCCGCTTGATTTAGTAACAATGCGGGATTTTGGTGGTCCTAATGCAATTTTAGAATATAAGGAAAATTTTGGTGATGCTCCTTTATTTGACCCAGCCAAAGTGGCAATAACTTTTGATTTACATATACCTCCGAGGAATGAAAAGGTAGCACGCAATCAACAAATTTGCCGTGAATTTGCAAAAGCTACCGGAGCAAGATTGTTTGATATAAACCAAGGGATTGGACAACATATTTTATGGGAACACGGAATGGTGCAAGAAGGAGATGCTATAATTGGGACTGACTCACATATGAACCTTCTGGGAGCTTTTGGAGCATTTGCAAGTGGAGTTGGAACTACTGATATTGTAGCTGGAATGAGATATGGCAAGTTCTGGTACCGTGTCCCAAAAACTATAAAAATTAAACTTCGTGGGAAATCAAAGAAGTTTGTTGGTGCAAAAGATGTAATACTCTGGGTGCTGAAAAACTTAGGCACTGATGGAGCAATAAATAGAGCAGTTGAGTTTAGCGGAGATATAATTGAGCCAATAGGAGTTACAGGACGAATTACCTTAGCATCAATGGTAACAGAGCTTTCAGGTGAAATTGGTTTTTTTCAGTCCACAGTCCACAGTCTACAGTCCACAGTAGAGTATGAAAAGGTATATGAATTTGATGTTTCGGACATTTCACCACAGATTGCTTGTCCGCATTCACCAGACAATGTAAAAGATGTTAAAGATATTGCAGGCACTCCTATAGACCAGGTATTTATAGGGAGTTGCACCAATGGGAGGTATGAGGATTTAGAGCAAGCCGCTAAGATTCTTAAGGGCAGAAAAATAAAGACGAGATTAATAATAGTTCCTGCAAGCACAAAAGTTGCACAAGAAGCTTTGAAACACGGACTTTACGAGATATTTTTTGATGCTGGGGCAGTTGTAGTAAATCCTGGTTGTTCCTTATGTACCACTGGACATCCGGGAATACTTGCTCCGGGCGAGCGTATGGTTTCCACTTCAAATCGCAATTTTATTGGGAAACTTGGCAAGGGAGGAGAAATATGGCTTGCATCACCACAAACAGCGGCTGCATCAGCGATTAGAGGAGAAATCACAGAACCAGGAACATTATGTTAAAGGGAAGAGTTTGGAAGTTTGGTAATAATATAGACACAGACCAGATATATCCGGGAAAATATCTACCTCTTACTGATAAAAAAGAGATGGCACGACATTCAATGGAAGGAGTCCCTGAAGCAGAGAAATTTATAGAAAATGTGAAATCAGGAGATATAATAGTTGCTGGAAAAAACTTTGGATGTGGGAGCAGTAGAGAACATGCAGTCATAACAATTAAAGGAGTAGGAGTAGGATGTATAATCGCAGAGTCTTTTGCAAGTATATTTTATCGGAATGCAATAAATCTTGGTTTACCTGTCATTGAGTGTCCGGATGTAAAATTAATTAAAGAAGGCGATTATATTATTGTGGACCCGGCTAAGGGAGAAATAATAAATCCTGATAAAAACGAAAGCTATAAAGGACTTCCTTTGTCCGGACTTGAACTTGAAATCATAAAAGCAGAAGGACTGCTTAATTATTTAAAGAAACACGGATGATAGATAAGAGCTATATAGAGAAAGAGTTTAGAGAGCTTCAGAAGATAAAAAATAAGTCTTTTGAAGAAGGGGTAATAAAGGTATGGATTTTGGGATGCAAAAAAGGAGGATGGGAACGGATAGATGATATTCCATTTACTCTTCTTATACCGACAAAAATATCTTTAATCGAGCACACTCGGAGGGTTACACAAATGGCTATTTCTATTGCCGAGAAAAGAAAGGATTTGGATATGGATATTTTAATTGCAGGTGCTTTAACTCACGATGTAGGCAAGCTTCTTGAATATACTCGGGAAGGAGACAAGATTGTAAAATCAAGGTTTGGTATGCGAGTTCGTCATCCCATTTCCGGATATGGAATTGCACTTGAGTCAGGACTTTCTCAAGAGGTAGCTCATATCATATTTGCTCATTCGCACGAAGGAGACAAGATTGAGAGAAGCCCTGAAGCAATTGTAGTTCATCACTGTGACTTTATTGAGTTTGAGATAGCAAAAACAATTTAACGATTAAGAAAGGGAGGAAAGAATGGAAATAGATACAAAAGTTGTGCATGGAGGTCAACATCCTGACCCAAGCACTGGGGCTGTTTCGCAACCCATATATCAAACTTCTACTTTTGCTTTTAAGGACGCTGACCACGGTGCAAGATTATTTAAAAAAGAAGAGAAGGGTTATATTTATACCAGACTTGGAAATCCTAATATAGACCTTCTTGCCCAAAAACTTGCAGTATTAGAAGGTGCTAAGGCAGGACTTGTTTTTTCATCCGGGAGTGCAGCAATATTTGGAATTATGTTTTGCATTGCTGGCAAAGGAAATAATATCGTCTCTGACAACATAATATACGGTGGCACTTATGCACAGTTTATGAAAGTATTACCAAAAACAGGTATAACAACTACTTTTGTTGATGCAACTCAGGTTGAAGAGCTTGAACAGTCTATTAAGCCCGATACTAAACTTATTTTCATAGAGACCCCTGCCAATCCTACTTTAAAGATAATAGATATTGCTAAATGTGCTGAGATTGCTCATAAGCATAATATACCTCTTGTGGTGGACAACACTTTTGCAACTCCTTGCCTCCAGAGGCCAATTGAGCATAAAGCTGATATAGTTGTTCATTCAATGACTAAATATCTTACTGGACACGGAGATTCTATCGGTGGTGTTGTAGTTGGGAAAGAAGAGGTTATAAAAGAATTGAAAGTGCTGAATGATTTGGGAGCCTGTTATAATCCTTTTGGAGCGTGGCTTACTTTGCGAGGACTTAAGACGCTTGCAGTAAGAGTTGAACGACATTCTAAAAATGCTATGGAACTCGCAAAATTCCTTGAGACTCATTCTAAAGTGGAGAAAGTTTATTATCCGGGACTTGCCTCTCATCCGGGTTATGAGATTGCCAGACGACAGATGAGTGATTTTGGAGGAATGGTGAGTTTTGAAGTCCGTGGCGGAAGAGAAGCAGGGAAAACTTTGATAAACTCCGTCAAGCTTTGTATTGTTGCGGTGAGTCTTGGGGACACGGATACTCTTATAGAACATCCCGCGAGTATGACTCACTCTTCGTATTCAGATGAAGAATGTCTGAAAGTTGGAATTAAGCCTGGACTTGTGAGAATCTCTGTTGGGATAGAAAACATTAAGGATATAATTGCTGATTTAGAGCGGGGATTGGACAAAATATGAAAAAAAACATTGACAAAAGATTTATAGATAATAATAATAAATAATTAAGGGGAGGTGATGCATATAGAGAATCTTTTCCTTTCTTCTGTTAAGTGGAGGCGCAAAAGAAAGGAACAAGATTAAGTCTTCCGCAAACAAGAAAAAAGTACTTTTTAGGAGGGGGAAAAATGAAAAGAGGATTAATTATATTAGCAACAGTTTTTGGTTTAGCAACTGCTTCTTTTTCTCAGGTGTCCATTGGGGTAAATGTCCCATTTTCAGGCAGTTCGTTAAAATCAGGTGAGGAAGTAAAAAATACTGAGTCATGGGCAGGTGTCTATGGAACAATTGAAGTCGGTTTCTTCTCAGTTTATCGTAATTACACCTGTCCTGGTGGAGGAGAAATTACGAAACAACTTGGCAATACTCCTGTTCTTGGAGTTGAATTAAAATATGGTCCGCAGTTTAGTCTCGGTGGAAAGGATACAAAAAATGATTCAACAACAAGAGAGTATAAAAACGATGGGAATGTAATTGCCGTTGTTTTGAAATACTATTTCCCTATGGCTGAAGAATCACCTTTTCACATTTATGCAGGTGCAGGACCTGAAGTTTCTATGATTATCAGAAAAGAAAAGGATGAAGATGGCAATTATGATGATGAAGGAAAAGAGCTCACCAATGTCAGGTTCTTTGCTCCTTTAGGGTTCGATTACGATGTCAATGAAGAGAAAACTGCGAAGTTAGGTGTTTTTGGTAGTCTTGCATATACTCTATCAAGCAATTTAGTAAGGAGCGGAACCACTGTAAATTATACCGTAGGTGCAGGACTTAAATATTGTTTCTAATAACTTACCATATAGCTTCTGAATAAATAGGGTTCTTGTATCTTGAGAAAAGAACATATATTTTAATATTTCTTGACTTCCCTTCTCTACCCACATATGGATATTGTCAAGAAGCTTCTAAAAGGGGATAAACGAACACTTGCGCGTGCAATTAGTGAAGTTGAGGACGGGAATACCTCTATTTTAAGGGAGATTTATCCACACACTGGCAACGCTTATTATATTGGGATAACCGGCCCTCCCGGAGCAGGCAAATCCACAATCGTTGATAAACTCACTTCTAAATTACTTGTTCGTGATAAAAAGATAGGGATTATTGGTGTTGACCCAACCTCACCATTTTCCGGTGGTGCTTTGCTTGGTGACCGCATCAGGATGTCGGACATTGCGACAAAAGAGGGCGTGTTTATCCGAAGTATGGCATCCAGAGGAAATCTTGGCGGATTGGCTCACACTACGAAAAATGTGGCATTACTTTTTGACGCCGCTGGTATGGATTACATATTCATAGAAACAGTGGGAGTTGGGCAGGTGGAGCTTGATATTGCCGGAGTGTGTGATACCACGATTGTAGCTCTTGTTCCCGAGTCTGGCGATTCAATCCAAACAATGAAAGCAGGGCTGTTAGAGATTGCTGATATAATTGTGGTAAATAAAGCTGACAGAGATGGAGCAGACCGCATAGTTGCCGAACTTAGATTTGTTTCGGAGATGAGAGTGAAAACGCAGGGCTGGGAATATCCTGTGATGAAAAC
>JAUWHX010000063.1 GCA_030605695.1 bacterium
ATCTCGATAAGCCCGATTGCCTTGCCGAGTGTAACCTTCTTTCCTGCAATAGAAATCCCGAATATAAGAACTACAATCCCCAAAGCCCATATCCACCAATACTTTTTCATCTTTGCTTTACCTCCTTTGTTCTATTGTCCATCTCTTATGGGAAACTCCCCCCTCTCGTGAAAGACATCCCCCCTCTCGTGAAAGACATTCCCCCTCTCAGGAAAGACATCCCTCCTCCCGAGGAAGACATCCCTCCTCCCGAGGAAGACATCCTCCCTCTCAAGGAAGACATCCTCCCTCTCAAGGAAGACATCCTCCCTCTCAAGGAAGACATCCCCCTTCTCGTGCGGGACATCCCCGCTCCCGAGTGGGAACTCTCTATCTTTCATAGAAAACTCTGTAAATCATTCATTTAAATCATCCCTTTAAAATGTGCTTAATGTTGCTCTTTTCCAGCCACCACCTGTTTTTATGTATATGCAATCATCATCCCAGGCAATATCTCCTGTATTCCCGCGAGCATCACTTGTTGCGGTAGGGGTGAACGAGGTTCTCATCCTTATTTGATTGCAACCATTTGCGCCGTTCACATCCAGAGCGGCTGTCGGACTCGTCGTCCTGAGCCCAACTCTGCGATTATCAAATTCACCATAAATCAAAACATTGGCGTCATCTGAATCGTTAGCGATATAGAGCTTATTGGAACCAGTTTCAGTGTATCCAGCATGATTACCGATAAAGACACTACTGTCACCCTCGATGTTGGAGTAGCCTGCCCTGTAGCCTGAGAATGTGTTGTGCTGCCCTGTGGTGTTGGAGTAGCCTGCCCTGTAGCCTGAGAATGTGTTGCGCTGCCCTGTGGTGTTGGAGTAGCCTGCATAGTTGCCTGAGAATGTGTTGCGCTGCCCTGTGGTGTTCTTGTATCCTGCATAGTAGCCAGAGAATGTGTTGTAAGCTCCTGTGGTGTTGGAGAAACCTGCACAGCGGCCTAAGAATGTGTTGAGCCCACCTGTTTTATTGGAGAAACCTGCACAGTGGCCTAAGAATGTGTTGTCATACCCTTCGGTGTTGAAGAAGCCCGCAGCGCTGCCTAAGAATGTGTTGTTATCCCCTTCGGTGTTACCATAGCCTGCATAGTGACCTGAGAATGTGTTGTCAAGCCCTGTGGTGTTCTTGTAGCCTGCCCAGTCGCCTAAGAATGTGTTGCAAGCTCCTGTGGTGTTTTTGTAGCCTGCATAGTAGCCTAAGAATGTGTTGGGTCCTCCTCCTGTGTTGGAGTAGCCCGCAGAGTCCCCCACAAATGTATTATATCCCCCTGTGACTGTGATGTTTTCTCCAGCACCAACACCCACGAAGATATTACCTGTGCCAGCATTGGAAAACACTCTATCTCCTCCTATTTTGTAAGAAGAAGAGACATTGATAGCTCCATTGACATCAAGCTTCTCCGTAGGACTCGTTACTCCGATACCTACATTGCCCGGCACTGCGGAATACATATTGTTTCCTGATATAGTCCAGTCATTATCACCTGTACCTCCGACTGCATAACCCGCAGTATCAGAGTAAACAGAGTGCTCGGCTTCTTCTGATTTTATTGCATAGCCCACCGAGACGAGCTTTTTCCTTGGAGAAAGGGTATCATTTTCAACTTGAGTCTCAAGCCATAAGGGGTCTCCTGTGAATTTATCAGACGGGATAGGAGTTACGCTTCCAAGCAACACATTAAATATCCCTTTATCCACAGAGACAGCACTCTGGGTTTCGTTCCACAGGAGAGTTCCTCCTGTAGAGTCATCGTATAATCTGAACTTCATATCAAGGACATCAGTAATTCCGTTGGTATCGCTCGCATCACCAATCCAGCCCTGATAATTAATCTCGTGCGTGGTTCCATTTTTTACTTTGGAGTGTTTTACATCTCCATGAATTGACTTCGTGCCTACAAAACTTTTGGTTGATTTTGCTTGCAACGACACTGTCATTGCACTCCATATCAAAACGGCACTTAATAAGTACTTCATTTTTCCTCCTTTTTGGAGTCAAAAGCTTGCTTTTGCATAGTGCAGTAACAAGCTCACGTACTCCATATTTTACCTTTCTTTTCCTCCTCCCCATTTTAACTTAGTTCGTAATATCTCATAAAAATCACAGATACCCGATTTTATAAGCTTAATCTGATAATCTGCTTTCTGGATTCGGACATTCTCATCTTTATTTAAGAGTATCTTTTCCTGGCCATCTGCAACTAAAATGGAGCCCTCGCTTTCACACTTTACCTCTATCAAAGAATCTGCGTTCACAACTATTGGTCTTGCACCAAGTGTATGAGGGCATATCAAGTTAATTACAATCGCTTGAGTGCTTGGATGAAGTATAGGTCCAAGGGCGGCAAGAGAATAGGCAGTCGAGCCAGTTGGGGTAGAAAATATTATCCCATCAGCAGAAAAGTTTGATACATAAATTCCATCTACCCACACAACAAATTGCAACATTCTGCCAGAGCCGGTGCCTGTTATAAGCATATCATTTAATCCGTAGAGTTTCTTGCCTCCAATTTTGGCTTCTAAGACTATTCTTGACTCAATTTTATATTCAGAAGAGAGCAATTTATTGAGTGCAGGATAAAGTTTGTCAAGGGCTACTTCTGTTAAGAATCCAAGTCCTCCGAGGTTAATTCCAAAAATTGGAACTCCTGCCCTTCCTATGACTCTGGATGTCTTTAATAAAGTGCCATCTCCTCCTATGGCAAGAATAACATCCGAATTACCAACAAGGTCTTTAAATTTCTTGCAATAATTTAAATTCTTAATCCCATACAACGCTTCTTCGGGAATCTTATTTTCCTCTGCTATCCAGACTTTTTGCTTATGTTTTATTAGCCATCCAATGAGTTCAGGGATAACAGATTTAACAAGAGGCTTGTCAGGATTTACAATAATCCCTATCTGCATAGTTTACAAAATAGCAAAAAGTTTATGTTTGTCAAACAAAAAATGTGGATGAGAAAATAGTCAAGGAACAAGTTTTAGTAAAGTTAAGATAGATGAATTAGATAAAACACACAGAATTGTAAAAATAGTTGAGAAACTTTCAAATATAACTGCATAATAGAGACTCAAAATGTTGCCATAGAACATTATTAGACGAATAGAACTTTAAAAACTTGACATTTTGAGTTTATGACATATTTTAATTAAAGAGGAGGTGTAATTATGAAATTTAAGGTAAGATGGCTTCCTGTTTTTATCCTTTTGGCTTCTCCTCTCTTTGCTGAAGAGCTTCACTGGGATGATGGCACGCCCTATCGTGGTAATTACAATTGTCCACATTGACATGACGGTCGTGCATACTGGGGGGTGAGGTTCACTCCTACACAAAATTGTCAGGTTTTAAAGGGGAAAATGTATTCTTATATAAAAGAGGGCGTAGCTTTAACTTGCTCACTCTTCGTTTGCGACGACCAGGATGGGAAGCCTGGGGCAGAAAAATTTCATACGACTTATATGCCTACTCACAAGGTATGGGATGAAATTCCTATTGCCTCTACTTTAACTTATGATACTGACTTCTGGATAGTAATCTGGATACCTCCTATGGGTCAGAATACTGTATTGGCAACTTCGGATGAGAGCATGGATTATGACCACAGAAATGCGACCAAAAAACACACTTCAAGTGATTGGGAAATCCCTCCTTATTGGTACTTAAAAGGCGATCTTTGTATAAGGGCAATAGTTTCTTATGTGGGAGTTGAAGAAGAATTGTCTCCTTCTGAAATAGTAACTCTCAATCAAAATTCTCCAAATCCTGTTATCAATCAAACTATAATCTCTTATACACTTCCTGAAGAAATGAATGTAGAGCTGAAGATATATGATGTTGCAGGCAAACTTGTAAGGACTCTTGTAGAGGGTGTTCAGGCATCTGGACCAAAAAGGATAGTATGGAATAGAAAAAATGAACGAGGAAAAATTGTACACTCCGGAGTATATTTTTACAAGTTAAACACAGATACGGATGGTTCTTTCACAAAAGTTATGGTGATTTTCTGAGACTATTCTTAACTCAACTTATCCACTGTTATCGGAAATTGGGGTAATATTGAATTCTGCCTTTATATCTTTTTCTAAAGCCTCAATGAATGATTTCCCCCATAACCATCTATCTTTATCTCCTAAGGTTTTTTCATTTGGAACCTCATTTTTTACTGATTCAACAAATTTTTTATATTCATTCCAGGTATTATCAACATTTGTCTTATTATTTAGTTTGTGGTATTTTTTTAAACTATCACAAACTCTGATGTCATACACAGTAAAATCTTCAGGAAATAAAATCGTTAAAATAGTTGATGCCATAGGTAATCTAAAACCCCATTTTTTAAACAGATATGCAAATCTTTCTTTTTGAGTATTTTTTTTGTGTAGACCTTCGGTTAAATTTTTAACAATAGCCTGTAAACCTAAATCAGGAGGTAAACCTAAATCACGGCTTTTCTCCTTTATTCTTTTGGCAATTTTAGATTTTGATCGATTAGCCTTCCAAATAATTATGCAAAAAAATTCTTCGGCGGTTAAAAACCCTCTTTCATGAAAAGCACTATTTACTTTATTAAAAAGATACTCTTCCAGATAATAATATTTTTTGTAGTCCATTTTATGAACCCCCAATTTCCGATATCAGCGTTTATCTGCGGATTCAGGATGTGAAGAGATATAATCAGGGTGATTGGGCTGGGTGAGGAATTGTTTTGTCAATTTGACTATTACGCCACCTAATGCAAGCAGTGCAATGAGATTTGGAACAGCCATTAGCCCATTTAGCGTATCGGAGATACTCCATATTGCCTCAAGTCCACCAAGTGCTCCAATCATCGTAAATGGCAACCATAATACTCGGTAGGTCATTCTTACTGTCCGTCCATGCCCAAATAAGTGTGCTGAACAGGTTTCACCATAAAAGCACCAGGCTAAATTAGTATCGTATGCAGTGAGCACCATAGAAAGAACTACTAATGAAAATCCAATAGTCTGTCCGAATCCAGCTCCAAAGCCCGCCATAGTGAGGGTAGCCCCTGTTTTACCACTTGTCCAGACTCCTGTGAGTATAATCACGAGTGCTGTGAGAGTACACATTATAATAGTATCCACGAACACTTCAAATATTCCCCAAAGTCCCTGTCGAGCAGGATGGTCAGTCTTGGCAGTTGCATGTGCGATTGGAGCACTTCCCAATCCAGCTTCGTTACTGAACACACCTCTCGCAATCCCATATCTGATAGCAAACATAACACCAGCACCAGCAAATCCACCTGTAGCCGCTGTTGGAGTGAATGCATGGCTGAAAATCAGCTTCATGGCTGCGGGAATGCCCGTAACATACATACCGATGATTATTAAGGCGCCGATTATATACATACTGCACATAAAGGGAACGCAAAACATAGCCACTTGTGCAATCCTCTTTATGCCACCTATGGTTACGAGCCCAACTGCTACAACAAGCACCAATCCAGTAACCCAGGTTGGAACACCAAAGTGTAGCATTCCTTCAGCACAAGCATTTGATTGAACCATATTCCCTATTCCAAATGCGGCTAATGCACCAAAGACAGCAAACATACCAGCTAACCACCGCCAGGAATTCCCCATTCCCCGTAATATATAAACCATCGGTCCACCTACCATTGGTCCATCTTTTTCTCTAACACGATAGTGCACTCCGAGAACAACTTCACCAAACTTTGTTGCCATTCCTACGAGTCCGGAAATCCACATCCAGAATATAGCTCCAGGTCCCCCTAAAGCAATAGCAGTAGCCACGCCAGCTATATTGCCAACTCCAACAGTCCCGCCCATAGCAACAGTCAGTGCCTGGAAAGGACTCACATCGCCCTCGGCTTTAGTTTCTCCCTTGCGAAAGCGAAAAATCTTGCCTGCTGTCTCACGCATCATCAACCCAAACTTAGAGAATTGGATAAACCTTGTGCGGATAGTGAGGAATACACCTACACCGATAAGTATAATCAACATCGGTGGTCCCCAGACGATTGAATTCAGTTTAGCATTCAGAGCAAGTATAAACTCCATCATATCAAAATTATACTCCCGAAATTACCAAGTCAAGTAAAATCTGACCACAGAAGACACAGAGGGAAATGTAGCGCGGGGGTTTATTCCCCGCCTTAAACTATTTGTGTTCTTTTGAGTTAGCTGCTAATCTTTTAAGTTTAGCTTCTATATTATCAAGTTGCTTTTTTATATCTATTTTAAAAAGCTTGCACGCAGATTGGAGTGACCTAATCAACCATCCCATAGTAGTGAGAAGAACGCGATCTAAACCCTTATCTATAGGCCCCCAATTGAAAGTTTTTAATTTGTTCTCATCAAAAACAGAATAATCATTCAGAGAATAAATACTGACATGTGTGGTATCACACAGCTCTCTGTAGGCAGTATTGTAATGTGAGTCCAGGCCAGCTCTCTCGGCTAACTCCCTTTTTTTCATCCCCTTGATATTTTCCCCTTCAATTTCTTCCTCAGATTTCCCTATAACCTCATCCATAGCTTTAGCATGTTCTGGACTTCTTTGTAGTGGAACTCCACGAACGTTCTTCAATTTTTTCAATTGCTCCTTGTTACAGATTTTGATATATTCTGACGCAAAGCTGGAATCCTCAGAACATATTATTAGCAAGCAGAGAGCCTCAAATGTAGAGCGTAGAATAACTTTGGATTGTGGTATAAGACCATATTTGGCAAGAATTACTACAGATTGGAAGTCGTTTAGCCCCCTGATGAAAAGGCAAGCTCCTAATTTTTCTTGCTCATTTTGAGTATGAATCTCAAATTCATACTTCGTTTTCTGGGCAAGTCCATTAAGTTCATTGCAGAGGTCAAACCATTCTTTATGCTTCTCCACATTTTCCTTCATGAAAACTTCTGCTTCTTCACTAAGGAATCCTTTTCTATCAAATTCACCAAGTTCCATCACCGTTTTTTATCTCAATTTTATCTGATGTTTCTAAAAATACAATGCTCTTACTTATATTTATTTTTCACAGCCTATTTGTCAATAACCAAAGAACAGGTAAAGCAAATAAGCCAATTTGTTTCAGTATAAGTAAAATTATTCCAAACGAGCCCATTTTTATGTCTGCCGATGGTGTAACAAGGGGAACTTTTCCGACAAGTCCAAACATCCGAAAGGACCTCTTTTCATAGGTTTTCTTGATGTAATCAAGAAACGCATAGTTTTTAGATATTGGCTCTTTTTTCATTTCAGTGATTTCTTTTCCAATCTCACCACGATTAAACTTATCTATTAGAGCATTTACCTCTATGAGCTTTGTTTCATAGCGATTATAAAGTTTCTGTTCTGTCTTGACATTTGTATTGTAGTTGGAAACTAAACTATTATATCGTGAGATAACTCTTTTATACTCTTCTTGGTCCACAAAAAGTCCTAATTCTGCATTATATTCCATTTGATTAATTCTCGATTTAATGCTTTGAATTTCTTTGGAAAAATTCTCAATTGAAGCACGAAGATTGTGGAGAGTACTTTCCATTTGTTTTAATTCACTCTTAGCCTGTTTCAACTCTGATGGAGGTACTCGTGAAACGTGGTTAATTGTTATTGTTCCAGTAGAATAGACAATATATTGACTTAGCCAAAATGTAAAAAGAGCAATCAAACCCGACATCACAATGAGGAATAGCATAGAATAATTTATTCCTCTTGTTCTTAGAAAAGACAAAGTAGCGACAAATCCAATATTCGCTACTAAACCCAGTATTATAGCTCCAACAGGAATAATGAAGAACAAATAAAAACCAGTTATGTCGTAAAAATGATTCAAATATGCTATTAATATTGCAAATAAGATTCCTCCAATCAATAACAAGAAAAATCCCAAACATTTTTTAAATAATAAATGGGGTATAGCTCTCAAATTGTTTTCATCAAGCCACATTCCCGTGAAAGATTCGACGAAAGTTGATATATAATCCATTGCTAAAAATCCTTTTTTTATAACTATAATAACCTTATCAAAGAGTTAATCTTTTTTCAAGTTTTCTCTCAATATTTCATTCACAAGGAGGAGCCCAATCTATCGGGCATCCACAAAATAATTTAGTGTGAGTATTGAGCTGATCGTGAATTTTTATCTCAATCTTTGCATTCATTATCCAGCTCTTATAGGGATGTCCCTATCTTTTATAGGGAACTCTACACCTTTCATGTAGAACTCTACGTCTTTCATGTAGAACTCTACGTCTTTTATGGGGATGTCTACGTCTTTTACGGGGATGTCCACGTCTTTTACGGGGATGTCCACGTCTTTCATGGGGATGTCCACGTCTTTCATGTAGAACTCCACATCTTTTATGTTCCCTTCAACAGTTTTTATGTTTAATTCTTGCATTTCTATTTACCCGTATCCAAATTCTCTTATGTCTTGCAGGTTTTTTCGCCAGCCCTTTCTTACTTTAACCCATAGCTCAAGATAAATCGGATGATCTATCCGGGATTCTATTTCTTCTCTTGCTCTCCTGCCAAGCTCCTTTATCGCTCTCCCACCTTTTCCAATGATAATCATCTTCTCAGTCCGTCGCTCAACATAAATTGTAGCACCAATAAAATACTTCCCACGCTCTCTTTCCTTGAAATCCTCAATCACCACAGTGGTCGCATAAGGGACCTCCTGCCCATAGAGGATAAAAATCTTCTCCCTTATTATCTCGGCTGCGAAGAATCTCTCATTCTTATCAGACAAGTAATCACCCGGATAATACAGCTCTTCATCTGGCAATAGCTTCACAAGTTCCTGTTTCAACTCATCTATCCCCTTGTCATATAAAGCTGATGTGGGAATTATCTCCTGTATGAGCTTGAACTTTTGATATTCATCCATTAAAGGAAGCAGCTTTGGCTTATTCTTCAAAAGGTCAACCTTGTTAATCGCAAGAATAGCAGGATGAGAAAGCTTTTCTACTATATCGGTCTCCATTCTAAATGGCTCTACAACAACTAAAGTCAAATCCGTGTCCTCCAGAGTTGAGAGAGCATGCTTCACCATAACTTTCTGAAGTGCATATTTCGGCTTAAATATACCCGGAGTGTCTGTGAAAACAATCTGATAATCTTCCTCAGTGAGGATTCCGAGCACCTTATGTCTTGTTGTTTGGGGTTTTGGGGCAACAGCGACAAGCTTCGTGCCTAATAATCTATTAAGGATAGTAGATTTCCCAACATTTGGTCTCCCGACTATCGTTACAAATCCAGATTTCATATTTCTTTTTAAACCGCAGATAAACGCCGACTTGAGTCTTGAGATAGAGATAGAAAAAACTCTGTCTCAAATCTCTATCTCTGTCTGATAAATAATCTGTATTTCTCTGTGTCCTCTGTGGTTAATTATTTATTATCTTTTTGAAAATGCAAGGAAAAAGTTGACAAGTGCAAGAACTAAATTAAAATACTCATAGATGAAAGTTCTTGTTGTAGGAAGTGGCGGAAGAGAGCATGCGCTCATATGGAAACTTGCTCAGTCCTCACTTGTTGATAAAATATATGCTCTGCCTGGGAATGGTGGGATAGAAGAAATCGCAGAATGTATCCCTATTTCAGCAACTGATATTGGCAAGATTGTTGATTTCTCAAAGAATGTGGATTTAGTGATAGTAGGTCCTGAGATGCCTCTTGCAGAAGGACTTGTGAACGAGCTTCCCAAAAACAAAGCATTTGGTCCCACCAGAGAAGCCGCAATAATAGAATCTGATAAGTCGTTTGCAAAAGAACTGATGCGACACACAGGAATCCCGACTGCTGAATTCAAAGTATTTACACATTTTGAATCTGCAAAGGATTTTGTTGAAACTACAAAATATCCAATCGTAATAAAAGCAAGTGGACTTGCCGCAGGAAAAGGAGTCCTTATAATAGAGAACAAAAAAGACGCACTTGATGCACTAAACAAAATAATGGTAGAGCAAGCATTTGGAGAATCTGGCAATAAGGTGGTTATAGAGGAATATCTTGAGGGCAAGGAGGTTTCTGTAATTGCATTTACAGATGGCAAAGACTTTCTCCCTCTTCTTCCATCACAAGACCACAAAAAGCTCCTTGAGGGCGATAAAGGACTCAATACAGGAGGAATGGGAGCTTATGCTCCAGCAGTGTTGACTGAAAATGAAATCGGCAAGGTAATTGAGCAAGTATTTGAGCCCTGTATTTGGGGGATGAAAAAAGAAGGAATAATTTACAAAGGTGTATTGTATGCAGGACTTATAATCACTTCTGAGGGTCCAAAGGTGCTTGAATTTAACTGCCGATTTGGTGACCCGGAGACCCAGCCAATAATGAAATTGCTGGAGTCTGACTTAATGGAACCAATCCTTGCAAGTATTGAAGGGAACTTAAAATCAATATCTCTAAAGTGGCATCCGGGATACGCAACCTGTGTAGTTCTGGCATCAGGAGGTTATCCCGGCTCGTATGAAAAGGGCAAAGAGATTATAGGACTTTCTGAAGTGCAGGAAGCAACTGTTTTTCATGCAGGAACAAAAAGAGAAGATGATAAAATTATTACCTCTGGAGGTAGAGTTCTTGGAGTAACAGGCATTGGCAAGACCTTAAAAGAATCAATAGCCCTAACTTACCAAGAAATTTCGCATATCCATTTTGACGGAATGTATTACAGAAAAGACATAGGAAGCAAAAATTTATCTGGAGGTATGAAATGAAAGAGCAATTACTGAACTTTATTGATAGTCTCAAGTCCGACAGAAAAATACTCTCCTTTGATGAAGCTGAAACAAAGAATGGTGTGGTTTTGAGATTATTGTCTATCCTTGGTTGGTACATATTCAATATAGACGAAGTAAGACCAGAATATTCTGTGGGCAGTGGACGTGTTGATTATTCTCTACGAATTGACAGTACCGATAAAGTCTTCATAGAAGTCAAGAAAACAGATGAAGAATTGGAAAAACATCAAGAGCAGTTACTGAGATACTCTTTTGGGGAAGGCGTTAAATTGGCCATCTTGACGAATGGGGTGGCTTGGTGGTTTTATCTTCCTTTGCAGGAAAGGAGTTGGGAACAAAGGAAGTTTTATACTATTGATATCATTCAGCAAGAATCAGAGGACATTGCTTCCAGATTCATTGATTTTCTCTTGAAAGAAAATATAAATAGCGGAAAAGCAGTTGAAAATGCGGAAACAGTCTATAGGGGACAGCAAAAGCAAAACAGGTTGAAGGAAACTATACCAGAAGCTTGGAATAAAATAGTGTCTGAACCCGACAAGTCCTTAATTGACTCAATTAATGAAATTACTGAGAAATTATGTGGATACAAAGCAGAAAACAAACTAATAGAACATTTCATCTCAAGCCATAAGGAACAGTTCTTAATTTCTAATTTCCGACCACCTATAAGAAGACCTGAACCAGTTAGAAGAGAAAGAATTAAACCCAAATCTTCATTCAGACTCCAATTTAACTTTATAGGGAAATCCATAACTGCCTTTACCTTTAAGGGTTCTCGTTATGAGATAAGATATTGGAGAGAATTATTGATTAAGCTTTGTGAGGCACTCGTTGCTACACATGGAAATGAATTTAGTAAAGTTTTATTATTGAAAGGGAGTAAAAATGCGTATTTCACATATAATGAAAACGAGGTGAGGGCACCCAGAAAAATAAGTAATACGAGGATTTATGCCGAGACGAGTTTTAGTGCAAATAAAACAGTGAAAATTTGCTACCGATTATTATCCGAATTTGGATATTCTAAAAGTGACCTAAAAATTGAGGCGCATTAAAAATAACTGGCAGTGTATAATAGTTGTAGAATTAGTGTTAGAGTTAAATTTACGGAATACGAGGGTAATCAGTGAAATCTGTGTAATCCGTGATTAAAAAATGGCATTGAAGATTTATAATACTCTTACGAGGAAAAAGGAACCATTTGTTCCGCTTCGGAAAGGAGAAGTCGGAATATATGTATGCGGGCCTACGGTTTATTCGGATGCACATCTTGGGCATGCAAAAAGCTATATCTCATTTGACATCGTAGTGAGATACCTCAGGTGGCTTGGATATCGCGTAAAGTATGTCCAAAATATAACGGATGCGGGGCATTTGCTTGATACTGGTGAGGACAGGATTCTCAAGGGAGCAAAGCGAGAAAAACTTGACCCTATGGAGCTTACAGAAAAATATATCCGTAATTACTTTGAGGATATGGATACTCTGGGATGCTTGCGTCCAAATATTTCACCACGAGCCACTGGGCATATACCAGAGCAAATCAAACTTGTGGAGACGCTCCTGAAAAAAGGATATGCTTATGAAACCAATGGGACAGTGTATTTTGATATAACTAAATTCCCAGAATATGGCAAGCTATCTCATCGAAAAGTTGAGGAGCAAGTTGCTGGAGCAAGAGTAGAGGTGAGAACCGAGAAGAAGCATCCGGCTGATTTTGCTCTCTGGATTCACGCTTCACCTGAACACATTATGAAATGGGATTCGCCATGGGGAGTTGGTTATCCGGGCTGGCATCTTGAGTGCTCTGCAATGTCAATGAAGTATTTAGGTGAGACTCTTGATATTCATGGTGGGGGGATGGACAATATGTTTCCGCATCACGAGTGTGAGATTGCACAATCAGAAGCGGCAACAGGAAAGCAATTTGTCCGCTACTGGATGCACAATAATATGGTTCTTGTGGATGGAGTGAAAATGAGTAAATCACTTGGCAATTTTATTACGATTAAGGAAGCATTAAATAAATACTCACCGGAACAAATAAGATTCTTCATACTCACCACTCATTATCGGAGTCCAGTTGATTTTAGTAACTCCGCAGTTCAGGGAGCCGGAGAGGGAATGCATAAAATCCATACTACTTTTGAAAGGATAAGTGGAATTGTCCAAACCACACCTAAAGGGAAATCAAGTCCTGAAATAAATAAAATTCTTGAAGTTCATAAGAAGAAGTTCATAGAGGCAATGGATGATGACTTCAATACTCCACTTGCTATTGGGACATTATTTGACCTCTCTCGGGAACTGAATAAATATCTGGATAGGACACACGATGATGTGTCCCTACAACCTGCTCTTGAGGTTTACGAAAAACTTGGGGGTAAGATTCTTGGAATTTTGCCTTTTTCAAAGAAAGCCGGGATTGAAGGAACTCAATTTATTGAATTGCTTATTGAAATGAGGGAAAAGCTAAGAGCAGAGAAGCAATGGAAGTTAGCAGATGAAATCCGCTCAAAGCTTCAAGAATTGGGTGTCTCGTTAGAAGACAAGTTAGGCAAGACAACTTGGAAGAAAAATTAAAAAATCGTGTCCGTGGTTCGTGACCGTGTCCGAATAGTCATGGATGCACCTCACAAACACGAGTAGGTTTCAGAAGTTTAATGAATTATATTAGTTTGATTTTAATAATTAGCAGTTGGGATATTAGCTCTCTTGATTGGTGGAAAGGAATGTATTCAGATGGGAAGTATGTGATTTCTTCGCCATCAAGATGGGATAAAGGAGATTGGCTTGCGAGCACTTTTATTATGGGAACCTGTGGTAATATTATGCTGAGTGATGAAAAAACTCAGGAATGGGTTCAAGCAAGACAGAATTCTACATCAGACCATATAACTCAGGTAATAGAGCCATTTGGAGGAGAAGGTGCTATTCTGGCACTTGGCGGACTGTACCTAAGTGGATGCATTATAAAGGATACTACTTTGAAAAAAGCAGCTCTTCTTTGTGGCGAAAGTGCACTTATATCAGGTGTGATTGTTAGGGCTCTTAAAATTCTCATAGGAAGAGCACGTCCTTCTATTGGGGAAGGGGCTTATTCCTACGCTCCTTTTAATATTAATGCGTCTAACCACTCTTTTCCCTCAGGCTCCACCTCAACTGCTTTTGCCATAGCTTCTTGCATAACTGAAGAATGTAAGAATCCGTTAGTTAAAGCAGCAAGTTATGGAATGGCAGTTTTGGTTGGACTATCAAGGATTCATGATAATAAGCATTGGGCATCTGATGTTTTCCTCGGAGGTGTGATAGGAATCGGAGTTGGGAAAACGATTAGCAAGCTACACAAAAAATAACCCCAAACACTGTGAATGACTTACTGATGTCCGTGAACGATTCACTGATGTCTGGGAACAATTCACTGATGTCTGGAAACGATTCACTGATGTCTGGAAATGAATCCCAGAGGTCTGGAAATGAATAAATAAAGGGAGGTAAGAATGAGAAGATTGTCTCGATTTATTGGAGTTGCCTGCATATTTATTCCTATTGCTTTAGAGTGTGCGTTTTTAGAGTCCATTACAGATACTATTTGTCCGCAAAAATGGCTTTGCGCTGGTCCTTTCTCTATCGGTGCAAGAGAAGGAATTACTGGAGTTCTTGACTCGGTAACGGGTTTCGTGCCAAAAGAAGGAGATACACTGCCAAGCTTATTAGCACAGGGCGGAAAGGTTTGCTGGAAATGGGTTGAACTTGATTCTATGGGAAAAGTAGCTATTAAATATGAAGATGTGTGGTGGGATACCCTTCAAGATATATATGGTTTTGCAGGAACAATAAGTGTAAGCTACTGTTGGTATAGTTTCAATAATCAAGGGAGAAAGCGAGCTTTTGTAATCTCAAAGGGTATAGGAGGATTTCGGATAAACGATAAAAGTTATCCTGCTGGTATTTACCACAGTAGGAAAGATTATGTTAAGACTCCTGTTGTTCTTGAAGATGGAGAAAACAAAGTATTCCTTGCATCTCGCAGAAAGTTCAGCTTTAAGATAATACCTGTAGATGCACCTATAATCACTTTTAGTGACTACACTGTGCCTGATATAATCAAAGGAGAGAAACTATCCGCCTGGGCTGGAATAACCCTTCTTAATACCACTACAAAAAGACTCAACGATGTAAGTGTCTCAATTGGAGGTGATGAGCATTTTAATCTTTATGAGAAGGAGATAAATAATCTCCTCCCGCTTTGTGTAAAGAAGATTGCTTTAAGAATTGAGACGACTGGGGATATTGGAGACACGAATATTTGTTTCATACCCATAAGGATTGAGTGTTCGGGAGAGATATATGAGGATAGTATAAAATTGAGAGTGCGAGAAAAGGGAGAATCTTACAAAATTACTTTTATCTCTGATATAGACAAATCAGTGCAATACTTTGCTGTCCTTCCCCCCACTAATTTTGAGGAGGCAAAAAAGTATGGACTCATCTTAACTATTCACGGTGCCGGTTGTGAAGCAAGTGGGCAGGTTGGTGCTTATACTCCGAAAGACTGGGCATTTGTTGTTGCTCCAACCAATCGCAGACCGCTTGGATTTGATTGGCAAGACTGGGGAAGACTGGATGCACTGGAAGTCTTAAAAGAAGTAAAAGCACGATTCGCTATAGATGAGAATAGAATATATCTAACAGGGCACTCAATGGGAGGGCATGGAGTTTGGCATATTGGGACTACACATCCAGATTTATTTGCGGCAATTGCCCCATCAGCAGGATGGACTCGTTTTGAGCTTTATGTTCCCTGGACTATGCAGAAAAGCAAGTGGTGGGCAGAGCCATCGCAGATTGCTTACAGGGATATGGTTTTGAGGGAAGACCATCCACTTATATTTTTAGAAAATACATTAAATTTGCCAATCTTCATATTGCAAGGAGAAGCAGATGACGATGTAAATCCTATACACGCAAGGTTTTTTATGAAATATTTGGATGACTTAGATTATAACTTTCACTATATGGAAATTCCCGGGAAGAAACACTGGTGGGACGAAGAAGGAATTGAAGGAACAGCTTGTGTTAACCACCCAGAATTAATGAATTTCTTAAAAAGTTACACAAGAGACCCATATCCCAAAAATGTAATCTTTAAAACCACAGATGTGGGTCTTAATAATCAGTGCTATTGGGTGCAGATAGACGAACAAGAATTATTATACCATGATTCAAGAATTGAAGCAAAAGTTATCGGCAATAAGATAGATATTTCCACTCAAAATATTAAAGCATTCACTCTTGAACTTACACCGGAGCTTCTCGAGTTCGGCAAAGTAATTTTTGTAGTTGATGGTAAGTCATTACACTTTTCTTTTGAAAAACCTCAGGCAGTCCATTTTTACAGGAAAAAAGGGGCTTTCGTTTTTGGAAAATCTAATCATAGAAAGCTATATAAAACTCCTGAAGCTTACGGTCCTATAAAGCGAGCTTATTTTACACCTTTTGTGCTTGTGTATGGAACACAGGGAGACTCAAGTTTAAACAAAATCTCCTTTGATAATGCATGGCTTGAGGCATGGACCTGGTGGAGAAGGGGGAATGGAGTTTGTGAAGTTTTGCCAGATACTGAAGTATGCGATTCCACAATACAGAATTACAATCTTATATTATTTGGAGGACCAGAAGTAAATAGCATAACAAAAAGAGTAAATTCCTCTCTTCCTATTCAAATAAGAGATGGATATGTTTATTTTGGTAAAACAAAGTTGCCTGAAAGGGATTTAGCAGTTGAAGAAATCTATCCTAATCCCTTAAATCCTGATAAGTTTGTGCTTCTCTATGCAGGTGCATCTGAGAAAGCAGAGAAATTTTGTCACTTCTTTTCTACTCTTTACTCCGGAGCAGGAGTCCCTGACTTTGTAGTATATAATTCTGATGTAAGCAAAAAGGGCTGGGCAGGAACTCGGGCTCTCGGATTCTTTAATCAAAAATGGGAGCTTGATGAGCACCTGTTTTACAAGAAATGATTCTATTAGCAATAATTCTTGGATATCTGATTGGCTCCATCTCAATTGGCTACATATTTGGGAAAATTAAGGGAATAAACATAAGAGAAGTTGGATTTAAGCGTATAGGGGCTTCAAATATACATAAAACCTTTGGATTCCTTCCAGCAGTCTGCGTATTTTTGGGAGACTTTCTGAAACCCATATTGGCTTTACTCCTTGCAAGAGCAATTACAGGGTCTGAATTAGTTGGTGGAGTTGCTGGCATATTTGCTATAGTAGGGCATAATTGGCCCATATACTTAAGATTTAAAGGAGAAGGAAGAGGGCTCGCAAGTTCGCTTGGACTTTTATATTTTCTGGCTCCAATAGAGACAATAATTTGTTTTTCATTCCTCTTGTTTCTGGGGATAGTAATAAAGCTGAGAAGCACACCCCTTTTAACATTTGTGCTCTTTTGTATTATACCCTGGATTACTCTCCTTTTTCATAAGCCAATACGATTATTCTGGCTTTGCTTGGGAGTATCTATCCTCGCCTTTATCGCAAGAGTTCTTGGTGGAGTCAAAAAACTAAGAAGGACAAAGAATAAGCACAAAGGAATATTCAACTTGTTATTATTCGATAAATTGTGAGAAGTTAGTTATCTTGCAAGCATTACCCTGATTCTATCTCCTGCATTTTCAGCATGGTCAGCAATGTGAGAAATAATGAAGATAACATGCAAAAGATGATAGGCAGAGGAGAAATCGTCTCCGAGAGCAAAAAGCGAGCGTGCGAGTTCGTGTGCACTCTTGTCTGTTTTACGCTCTTTAGCGTGAATGCTTTTGAGAATATCCTTTGCCTGCTTTCGTTCTTCTCTCGTGATAGGACCGATTAAATGTCGGACTTGAACAACAATATTTTCAAAGGTCTCTACAGTATCGATTACATTGTGTAGGTGTTTAAGGAAAATATCTTTTATTTCTTTAGGAATTTCAGTTTTCCGAAATCCTAACCAGATTACAGCGTCTTCGGCAAGGTCTAATATTGCATCTTGCTCTTGAAGGCAAGAGAGGAAGTCTCCCTTATCTACGGACATAAAAATTCCTTTTGGTAAATGATTTCTCACATTCCCTTTAATCCAATCCGCTTCATTCTCAAGTTTTAATATTTCATCAGCCAGTTTCTTGAACTCCTCATATTTCTTGTCAACATAGCACTCTACAGCTTCCTCCAGTTTGTTTATACACTCTCTTGCTTTTTTTGCGTGCTCAAGCAGACCATCAAATGGTGATTTCCTCAATATTTTAAGTATAGGCACTCTCATTTTTCCTCCTCCTCTCTTGAAAACTTAATTAAATCACTCACTTATTTACTTCCTTTAGTCACTTATTGCCTTCCTTTTGTCACTAAAGGGACTCCTTTTGTCACTAAAGGAAATCCTTTTGTTACTTATTGCCTTCCTTTTTTCACTTATTTAACTATTTTAACAGTGTAAATATCAGCATAGCTATTCCGGCTGCTACAGGTAATGTGATAACCCAGCTAATCGCTATATTTTTTATCACCCTCAAGTCGATTGCATCAAGCCCTCTTGCAAGTCCCATTCCTATAACTGCTCCTACTACAGCGTGAGTTGTCGAAACTGGGCAACCTAATTTGGAAGCTATAAGTACTGATGTAGCTGCTCCAAAATCTATTGAAAAACCACGAGTATTTGTAAGTTCTGTAATATTAGAACCAACTGTCTTAATTATCTTATATCCCCAGGTTAAAGTTCCGATTACTATTCCTACCCCACCTAATGCCAAAAGCAAAAAAGGAACCGGCACTTTCGCAGCTATTTCACCGGTAACAGCTATGTTCCACACAGCCGCAACCGGTCCTACTGCGTTGGCTACATCATTTGCCCCAACAGCAAAGCCAACATAACAAGAAGTAATTACTTGAAGAATTCTAAAAATTTGCTCAACATTCTGAATTTTTCTGTTTCTTATAAAAAGATTATAGCCGATGTATCCTGTCAGAGCACCAAATATAAGTGCAACGAGTATACCGTCACCCCCACTTATATTAAGTGTTTTCCCAAGAGGGGTTTTCAGGAGAAAAGATAAAGAGATTATGAAGAAAGTTGCACCTATAAAGTATGGAGAATATTTCTTTGCAAAGAGAACAGGATTATCTTTCTGAAGGATAGTCTTACTTATAAGTTTAAAAACACTATATGCCAGAATTCCACTAAATATCGGAGAAATTACCCAGGAAGCAACTATACCCCATATTTTTCCCCACTGGATAGCCGACATACCACCACTTATCATTCCTACACCCATTATAGCACCGACAATTGCGTGAGTTGTACTAACAGGTAACCCCTTCCATGTAGCTATGGTTACCCATAAACTTGCTCCCAGAATAGCCGCAAAGAATGCAATCATCACTACTTGAGGAGTTCCCATAAGACAAGGGTCTGCAATTCCTTTGCGAACAGTATTTGTAACATGGGTTCCTACAAATACAGCACCTATTAGATTAAAAACTCCGTCTATACATACGGCTTGTTTAAGGGTTAAAGCTTTTGCTCCAACTGCGCTTGCCATAGAATTAGCGGTATCGTTCGCACCAATATTCCATGCCATATAAAAGCCCACAATAGCAGTGGCTATGAGTACAAGAGTAGTTGTTCCCATTTGACAGAGAATTATCACATTAAGTAGTTTTGTCAACATTTAAAGTTGACAAAAGTTATATTTGATTTATGCTTTAGATAGAAAAAATAAACCACAGAGAACACAGAGTGAACAAGAAAGCACACAGAGGAAAAAATTATAAAATATATTCTCTGTGCACTCTGTGGTTAAGCATATGACACAGATTGAGTTTGCAAGAGAAGGCAAAATTACTCCTCAAATCAAAAAAGTAGCTTCTGAAGAGGGAGTGTCAGAAGAATTTATACTTGAAAGTATAGTTAAGGGCGAACTCGTAATCCCCTGTAATTCAACCCCGCTTTCAGCGGGGCATCCTATCGGAATAGGCAAGGGGCTACGCACCAAAGTTAATTCAAATATCGGCTCATCATCGGATTGCATAGATTATGAACTTGAGCGAAAGAAAGCACAGTTGTCCGAGAAAGCAGGTGCTGATGCAATTATGGACCTCTCAACAGGTGGAGATATATCAAAATTCAGGCATATTATACGAGAGAACTTCTCAGGTCCTCTTGGCACAGTTCCTATATACGAAGCGATAATTGAAATAACACAAAAAAAAGGTGGCATAGTATTTATGACCCCTGATGATATATTCCGAGTTATAGAGAAACATGCTAAAGACGGAGTTGATTTTGTTACAGTTCATTGTGGAGTAACGATGTCAGCTTTTGAGCGACTTAAATATGAAGGTAGAGTTACCGATGTTGTTTCTCGTGGTGGTGCTTTTTTACTTACCTGGATGCTTGCAAACAACAGAGAAAACCCTTTATATGAATACTTTGACCGCCTTTTAGATATTGCTTATGAGTATGACCTTACTCTATCTCTTGGCGATGGATTTAGACCCGGCTCAATTGCTGACTCAACTGACCGTGCTCAAATTCAAGAACTAATTACACTTGGAGAACTTAAACAACGGGCTAATGCACGAGAAGTTCAGGTCATGATAGAGGGACCTGGGCATATACCTTTGCACGAAGTTGAAGCAAATGTGCTATTAGAGAAAAAGCTTTGTAATGGTGCTCCATTTTATGTTTTAGGTCCGGTGGTTACGGATATTGCTCCCGGGTATGATGAAATTACAAGTGCCATAGGAGGAGCAATAGCATCTGGAGCTGGGGCAGATTTTCTTTGTTATGTAACGCCTTCTGAACATATAGGATTGCCAACTCTTGATGAAGTTAAGCGAGGCATAATAGCCACAAGGATTGCCGCTCACGCAGGAGACTTGGCAAAAGGAGTAAAAGGAGCTTCAGAATGGGACCTTGAGATGGCTCATGCAAGGAAAAAATTAGATTGGGAAAAACAGATAGAGCTTGCTATAGACCCTGAGTTATTGAGGAAAGGGCGTAAAGAGCGGAAACCAGAGGAACCAGAAGTTTGCACAATGTGTGGCAAATACTGTGCCATAAAGCTTGTAGAAGATGCTCTGAAACAACACAAATGAAACTACTCAACTTAACCACGAATTACACGAATTTAATGAAATAGAGATAAAATGAAGAAAATATGCATTGGTTTAGGGATTGCCTTTTTGGTGGCAAGTCAATCAGAGGCAAAAACTTGGCAAGTTCCATCTGAAGTTCCAACAATAAAATCTGCTGTTGAAGACTCTGCCCAATATGGAGATACAGTTCTTGTGGCAGCAGGTACTTACGACACAACCTCTGGTGAAAGTTTTCCAATAAACATGAAGAATGGAGTAGTTTTGATAAGTGAAAAAGGGGCAGATTCCACAATAATTGATGCAGATAGCACAGCAAGAGTTATAACCTGTGAAGATGTGGATAGTTTAACAGTAATTTCTGGATTTACAATTACAGGTGGATATGCTAACCAATTCGGTGGTGGAATTTACTGTCGTAACTCATCTTTAACAATTGTTAATAATCTGATTCTTCAAAACACTGCTCATACGGGTCCTGGTGGGGGAGAGACTATTGGTGGGGGAATCTATTGTTATGAGGGCTCTCCAGTTATTGCCTATAACTCAATTCAAGGAAATATTGCTCGCGACTGGTGGCAATGGACTGTGAGTCAGGGAGGAGGAATTGCATCTATCAACAGTGCATCTCTGATTAAATGTAATCTAATAATAGGAAATCTTTCCCTGGATGCATTGACTCCAGGAATGGGAGGAGGAATTTTTATTAGTGGTAACATTCCCTCCATTATTTATGGTAACACAATTGATAGCAATGCTACTTCTTCAGGTGGATATGGCATCGAACATGGTAAAGGAGGTGGGATTTATGCATCTTCGGAATCATTGAAAATCACAAATAACATTATAGTAAATAGCATGTGGGGCGGTGGGATACTCTGTGTTTCTTGCTCGACTATTACTATTTCTCACAACGATGTTTGGAATAATGTGAATGGAGATTTTATAAATTGTCCACCGGATGTTGGTGACACAACTTGGGGAACGAATAGAAACGGAATTCCTTGTGATAGCTTTTATAACATCAGTCGGGACCCGATTTTTGCAGTATGTGGTGAGGACTCATTCTTCCTCAGTCAAATAGATGCAGGACAGCTTGAGCAAAGCCCATGTGTAGATGCAGGAAATGTCAGTGCAGAAAGTTTAGGATTACATACCTATACGACCAGAATAGATTCAATTGCTGATGGTGGTTTTGTCGACATCGGATATCACTATCCATGGGGAATAGTAATAGGAATTGAAGAAACTCAAAGCTCAAAACTCAAAATTCAAAGCTTGAAAGTCTATCCAAATCCATTTAATCAGTTCACAGTTATCAGTTATCAGTTAACAGCTAAATACCAGAATGCTGAATGCTGTATTTATGACCTATCTGGTAGGCTCGTGAGAGCATTTAACCATTTAACTAATCAACAATTTAACCAGATTGTCTGGGATAGGCAGGATAAGTCTGGCAAAAGAGTAAGTTCTGGAATTTATTTCTGTGTATTAGAAACCCCAGATTTCAAGCAGATAAAAAAGTTAGTAATTCTCAAATAATGTATTAAACCACAGATGAACACAGATAGACACAGATTACAAGATTCAAGAATTAGGAGGATAGATGGAGAAGATACCTGAGGCGAGTTTTTCTTCACTGGTTCTTTTTTTGACAACTATAGCGAGTCAGCATCTCGGAGTCGTAAAGAACCCCCTTACCGATAAGGTGGAAAAGAATCTTGAGCTTGCAAAATATACAATTGACTCACTTGATATGCTGAGAGAAAAGACTAAAGGCAATCTTACAAAGGAAGAAGAAGAATTGCTTGAAAATATAATTAACAGTTTAAAACTTAGCTATGCAAGAGAAAATAAGAAGTAAGAGGTAAAATGCTATGAGTGTGTCCAAAAACTACTTTTTTATCACGAAAGCACGGAATATTGGAAACACGAAATTTTCTAAATTGGTATAATTAAAAGAAATGAAGTTTTTCGTGATTTCATCCTTTCGTGTTTCAGTGATAAATTTTTGAGTTTTCAGACAGCCTTTTAGAGATAAGATGCAAGAGAAAGCAAAAAAGATAACTCCGCAGATTCTAAAGAAGCTTAAGGAGTGCGGTGAGAAGATAGCTTTGCTCACTGCCTATGATTATCCGATGGCTCTTATCGAAGACCATGCAGGAGTTGAAGTAATTTTAGTTGGAGATTCGTTTGGGATGGTAGCTCTTGGATATGAATCCACGCTCCAAGTAACGATGCAAGAGATGCTAACAGCTTGCAAGGCAGTGAGAAGAGGAGCAAAGATGGCAATGGTAATTGCAGATATGCCTTATATGTCATATCAGCCAAGTAATTCTTTGGCAATCAAGAATGCAGGGAAATTTGTGGGAGAGGCAAATGTAGATGGAGTAAAATTAGAGGGTGCATGTCCAATAGTAAATAGGATAAAGGCAATAGTAGATATTGGAATTCCTGTGATGGGGCATATTGGATTTACACCGCAATCACTAAAGAAATTTGGTAATTACAGTGTCCGAGGGAAGAGCAAAAAAGAAATAGAAAAACTTATTATGGATGCAAAAGCCTTAGAGGATGCAGGAGTATTTTCTATAATTATTGAGTGTGTAGTAGAAGGAGTAGCAAATAAAATCAAAAAAGAGGTCGGAGTTCCGATTTATGGAATTGGGGCGGGCAATGAATGTGATGGACAGATTTTAGTGGTTCATGATATGCTTGGACTTTTCCCTGGGTTTTTGCCTAAATATGTAAAAAAATATGCTGAGTTATCGGGAACTATAGAAGAGGCAGTGAAAAAATATATTCAAGAAGTAAAACTTGGGGAGTTTCCAGATGAGGAACACTCATATCATTGAGAGAAATGGCAAGTGAGTTTGAGATAATAAAAAGACTAAGGAAATGGTTTCCTGAAATTGGAGATGATGCGGTAAAATTTGAACTCCGTGAGATACCAATTGTGTCAACTGACTCTTTTGTAGTAGGAGAGCATTTTGGCTCATATTTTACTCCTTATGATATGGGATACAAGGCACTTGCGGCAAGCATATCTGACATTGCAGCTTGTGGAGGAACCCCAAGATATGCACTTGTATCTATTGGACTTAAAGAT
>JAUWHX010000020.1 GCA_030605695.1 bacterium
GACTATGCGAAAAGATTTGCGAAGCAAACGCCATAAATTTTGAAGACAAAGATAAAGTTATTGCCCTAAATTGTGGGGCTGTTGTTCTATCATCAGGAATTGACCCACACGACCCCATTGTGCATGCTCAATACGGATATAAAAGATTCAAGAATGTAGTAACATCTCTTGAGTTCGAGCGTATGCTCTCAGCCAGCGGTCCATTGATGGGGCATGTTACTGTTCCCTCAAATGGAAAGGAACCAAAACGAGTCGCATTTATTCAATGCGTGGGCTCCCGAGATGTGGAAAACAGAAATGATTATTGCTCGTCGGTCTGTTGTATGTATGCCATCAAACAGGCAATTATTGCAAAGGAACATATAAAAGGTTTAGAGCCAACTATATTCTTTATGGATATGAGAGCTTTTGGCAAGGATTTTGATAAATATTATGAAAGAGCCAAGTCTCAATACGGTGTGAAATTCGTGAGGTCAAAGGTAGCAAAAATTAGTGAATCAAACGGGGACACTTTAAGACTGCGGTTCTCGCAAGAAAATGGTAAAAGGGCAGAAGAAGATTTTGATATGGTCATATTATCTGTTGGATTAGAGCCCAGAAAGAAAACGGAAAAGTTCGCAGACTGCCTTGACATTAAGCTTGATGAATATGGATTTGCAAGAACATCTCTTTTTGAACCCCTCAATACTACTAAAGACGGAATATTCGTTTGTGGAACTATGAGTGGCCCAAAAGATATTCCGGAGTCAGTAATGTCAGCATCCGGTGCTGTTGCTGAGTGCACAAAATTCCTGGCACTTGAGAGACAAGAAAAGGTCTCTAAAAAAGAGTTTCCTCCCGAAAAAGATGTAATCGGTGACAGACCAAGAGTAGGTGTGTTTATTTGCCACTGTGGAATAAATATTGCTGGAGTTGTGGATGTAGAGAAAGCAGCTGATTTTGCTAAAGACTTACCAAATGTTGAGTACACAGAAAATTTACTATACGCCTGTTCACAAGATTGTCTGGATACAATAAAAGAAAAAATCAAAGAACATAATCTCAATCGTGTTGTAGTTGCATCTTGCACACCAAGAACCCATGAACCCCTGTTTAGGGAGACTTTAAGAGAAGCAGGACTCAATCAGTATCTTTTCGAGATGGCAAATATCAGAGACCAATGTAGCTGGGCTCATATGAATGAACCGGAACTTGCTACAGAAAAAGCAAAGGATCTAATACAGATGGGAGTGGCAAAAGCAAGAAACCTTGTGCCCCTGAAAAGATTGCCAATAGATATTAATCCTAAAGCTCTTGTAATTGGTGGAGGACTTGCTGGAATGACAGCGGCATTGGTAGTTGCTCGTGCAGGATATGAAGTGCATCTTGTAGAAAAAGAACCTGGACTCGGAGGAAATTTAAAAGATATTTATTCTACATTGGAAGGCGATGACCCTCAAAAATTATTACAAGAAACCATTAAAGAGGTGGAAGATAATAAACTTATCACAGTTTACACTAACGCTAAAATCGAAGAAATTGCAGGCTATATTGGGAATTTCAAGACAAAAGTTAAGACTGGAAATAAGAAATCTGAGATTGAGCACGGAATTGTAGTAGTGGCAACAGGAGCAAAAGAGTACGAAACAAAAGAGTATCTATATGGAAAGAATAAGCGAGTGGTTACCCAACTTGAATTTGAAAAACTTCTTCACACAGAAAAAATCAAGGAATATAAACCACGCTCAATAGCGATGATTCAATGTGTAAATTCACGAGAAGAGGAAAGACTTTATTGCAGTCGGGTTTGCTGTGGTGCGGCAGTGAAAAATTCGTTGAAACTAAAGGAAATTTATCCAAGTGCAGATATTTATGTATTATACAGAGATGTTCGAACCTATGGATTAAAAGAAAAGTATTTTGGTGCCGCAAGAGATAAAGGAATCGTATTCATCAGATACGACTTAGAGCATAAGCCCCAGGTTGAACCTATGGATAAAGATAATCCAGACAGCAAGCTCTTAATAAAAACTATAGACCCTATATTAGATGCGCAAGTGGTTATTGAGGCAGACTTGTTGGTTCTATCAGTATCAATAGACGCTCTTCAAGAGAACAAGAAACTGGCAAAATTGCTTAAAGTCCCATTGAATGCAGATGGTTTCTTCTTAGAGGCTCATGTAAAACTCAGACCTGTAGATTTTGCAACAGATGGGATTTTTGTGTGTGGACTTGCTCACGGACCGAAATACATAGAGGAATCTATGATTCAGGCAAAAGCTGCGGCATCAAGAGCACTGACTATCCTGAGCAAAAAGACCATAGAAGCAGAAGGCACGATATGCTGGGTCAATCCTGATAAATGCAGTGGATGTGGTGTATGCGTAGAGATATGTGCCTATTCTGCGATAGAACTTAACGAAGAAGGGATTGCGGAGATAAACGAAGCGTTGTGTAAAGGATGTGGCGCTTGCACAGCATCTTGTAAATGCGGGGCTATAGACTTAAGAGGATTTACTAACGACCAAATATTTGAGGCAGTTAGTGCTTTATAAAAGAAATGACCGAACACCGAACACCGAATACCGAACACCGAAATTGGGAACCTAAAATATTAGCGTTTTTATGCAATTGGTGTTCCTACGCGGGAGCAGACCTTGCAGGTGTCTCAAGAATCCAATACCCACCTAATATTAGAGTCATAAGAGTGCCTTGCTCCGGGAGAATAAATTCGACTTTCGTTCTGAAGTGTTTGCAAAATGGGTTTGATGGAGTATTGGTCTCAGGATGCCATCCGGGGGACTGTCATTATATAACAGGCAATTATTATGCTCGCAGAAAATTCGCTGTCTTAAAAACATTGTTGGAATTTATAGGTATTGAGCCAGGTAGAGTGCAGTTCTCCTGGGTATCAGCAGGTGAAGGAGAGAAATTTGCAGAGGTCATAAAGAAAGTTACAGAAGATGTAAAAAAACTCGGTCCAGCAAAAAAATTGGTAAAAATCTAATGGAAAATATAGAGGAACAATTAAGAGAAACAGTTAAAAAATTGCTCAAGGAAAAGAAAGTTGATTTGGTAATTGGATATAGCAAAGGGACTTTACCTTTTCATTCAACTCCTGTTTTTATCGCTGATGAAAAGGATGCTGACAATCTAATTTTTGATTTTACCTGTGGCAATAACTTAGCTAAATATCTACAAAAATCAAAAGTCAAAAATCACGGCAAAATAGGAATAATTGCAAAAGGATGTGATGGTAGGTCAATAGTTCAACATATTGTAGAGAACCAAATTAAGCGGGAGGAAGTAGTAATAATAGGTGTCCATTGTGATGGTGTAATTGACATAAGAAAACTTGAAGAAAAAGTGGGGAGAAAAGAGATTTTAAAATATCAGGTTGAGAATGATAAAATTATAGTTGAAGGAAAAGGGTTCAAGAAATCTTTAAGCAAACAAGACATTCTCTCTGATTCCTGTATTGCCTGTAAATATCCTAATTCTCCTGTATACGATGTTTTTGTTGGAAACCCTGTTCCAATTGCCGAACCCCGAAAACCGATAACCAATAACCTCGAAAGCTTGAGTTCTGACGAAAGATGGGCATATTTTGAAAAAGAGATAAGTAAATGTATAAGATGTTATGCTTGCAGAAATGCCTGTCCTTTGTGTTATTGCGAGGAGTGTTTTGTTGACCAGAGCAATCCTCAATGGTTTGGGAAAAGCCCAAATCTTTCTGATACAATGATATTTCATATTGTGCGGACACTACATACTGCTGGTAGATGTGTTAGTTGTGGTGCTTGTACAAGAGCTTGCCCTACTGGTGTAAATTTAGCACCATTGGGAATTAGGATGGAGAAAGAAATAAAAGATAGATTTGGATATACAGCAGGTTTAGACACAGAAGCTACTCCACCAATGGCAGACTGGAATGAAGAGGATAAACAAGAATTTATTATGTGAGGATGGATATGATAGAGGATAAGGGGAATTTATGAAGAACAAATTTATTCTGTGTGATATGGAAGTATATCAGATACAGTCGCATATACTTCAAAAATGGAACGATATCCGACACTGTCGGATACAAACGAATTGTGTGAAATAGCTACCTAATCAATAAAATGTAAAGATTATGCCTATGGGAGAGTTATTAGACTTTATACTAAAAAAAGAAAATAAAAAAATGCAACGTTGTTTGGGCTTTATTCTAACAATAATTCCAATCACTTTTTTTATTGGTAGAGGTTTTAACAAGCCTGTAGATGGCAATAGCATAGTATTATCTCCAGGATGGTTTCGTGGGATATTTACTGTAGCAATTATAATTATGTTTCTTATGGGTATAATTTTTTTACTTTCTGGCTTTAGCAAAAAAAAGAATAGGTAACTACATTACACAACAAAGTATATGAGATTTAAGAAAAAGTGCGTAAATAATTTTCAAAAGATAAAATGGATATTCTAAAAATAAAAAAAGATAATCTTAAACAGTTTCTTGAGTATCTGGCTAAAAAATATACCATATTTGCTCCTGTTGAGGAAGATGGAGTAAGTTCTTTTAGGGAAATAGAGAAAATGGAAATTGGGAAATTGAAGTTTGACTTTTATAATACAGACAAGCCACCTAAGGATATATTCTTCCCTCAAACAGAAACGTTATTTACTTATGATGAAAACTCTCAACTCTCAACTCTTCCACAGGATTCTGCGAACAACTCTCAACTCTCAAAGCCTATAGCAATTTTTGGTGTGAGACCTTGTGATGCAAAGAGTTTCACACTATTGGATAAAGTATTTGACAGCGAGAAATATACTGATACATATTGGAAAGAAAGATACAAAGATGCTCTGGTATTCACGCTTGCGTGTAATAATCCATTATCTACCTGTTTTTGTAATTGGGTTGATGGAGGACCATTCAATAAAAATGGAGCAGATATTTTCCTCATAGATATTGGTGAAGCCTTTCTTGCTGAACCTTGTAGCAAGAAAGGAGAGGAAGTGATTCACAAATTGCTTCTACAAAAAGCTGCCGGGGATGATTTAAAGAAAGGAGAGCATCTAAAGAGAGAAGCCGAGTCTATGATAAGTAAATCTATTGAACTCGCTTCTCTGAAGAAGAGTTTAGACAGTTTCTGGGACAATCCTTTGTGGGAAGAGACTGCTCGTAAGTGTTTGAATTGTGCGGCTTGCACTTACCTCTGCCCTACCTGTCATTGCTTTGATATTCAAGATGAGGGAAAAAGTGGTAAAGGTAAGCGGATTCGCATATGGGATAGTTGTATGTTTAAGCTATTTACTCAAGAAGCGGCAGGAACAAATCCAAGACCAACTGGAAAGGAAAGAATGAGACAACGAATAATGCATAAATTTAATTATCTGGTAGAGACTATTGGAGAGTTTGGATGTGTTGGTTGTGGAAGATGTATAATAAGCTGTCCTGTGAATCTTGATGTAAGAGAAGTAATTAAAGAAATCAAGAAAATAAGAAATTAGAAAAATGGAAAATATTTATATGCCAATTCCTGTAGAAGTTAAGAAAATAAATGTAGAGTCAGATGACAAGACTCTCAGAACATTTGATATTGCTTTCTGTAATGAAAAAGACAGGTTTGACTTTATGCCAGGTCAGTTCTGCCAACTATCTATTTTAGGCAAAGGTGAAGCACCTTTTGGGATTGCAAGTTCACCAAGTGAGAAAGATGCTTTGAAATTCACTATTAACAGAGTTGGTAATGTTACAACCGCTCTACATTATTTAGAGGAAGGTGAAGTAATTGGGATGAGAGGACCTCTTGGAAATTGGTATCCTGTGGAGAAATTCAAGGGAGGTAATGTTGTCATAATCGGAGGCGGATTTGCATTTACAACCCTAAGAGCTCTTATTGTTTATCTTTTAGAACATAGAAAAGATTACAAAGATATTATTATAATATATGGTGCAAGAAGACCTGGGTTGCTTCTTTATCGGGATGAATTGGCTGAATGGGAGAAAAGGGACGACCTGCAACTACATCTTACAATTGATAAGCCGATGCCTGAGTGGAAAAAGAGAGTAGGGTTTGTTCCGACAGTTACAAAAGAGGTAGCTCCCAGTCCTAAAAATAGCTGGGCTGTAATTTGTGGGCCCCCTATTATGATAAAATATACACTACCTGTTCTTTCTGAACTTGGGTTCCCGCAGGAAAGAACTTATACATCACTCGAGAGACGAATGAAATGTGGGATTGGAAAGTGTGGAAGATGCAATATTGGTCATAAATATGTCTGTTCTGACGGACCTGTATTTTCGTATGCCGAATTACAAAAATTACCACAGGAGGAATAAAAAATGGAAATTTATAAACCACAGAGAGCACAGAGTTGCAAAGATTTATATTCTCTGCGTCCTCTGTCGCAGACTCTGTGAGTGGTTAAATCTTTTTTGATTTAGCTTGGAGGAAAGATGAAAGAAATTAAATTATCAGAACTTGACACAAAATTTAAATATGACATTGCATCACAGCCCGGGGCAGAGAATTTCAAACGATGCTTCACCTGCGGTACCTGCACAGCGAGTTGTCCGGTTGCAGAAGTTAATGATGATTACGACCCAAGAAAGATTATTAGAATGGCAATTCTGGGAATGCGAAAAGAAGTCCTCTCGTCAGATATTATATGGATGTGCCAAAAATGTTATGTTTGTTATGCCAGGTGTCCACAAAATGTGAAATTTGCTGATGTAATGAGCATACTTCGTGAGATGGCTGTAAAAGAAGGATACGCTCCAAAAGAAAGACTCTCCGAGATGGAAGAATTAGATAAATTCGCTCAAGATTTAAGATGCAATATGGTGAAATATCTTTTGAAACCCGATAAAAAACAAGGTGATGTGATAAAATCTATGGTGGAAAAGAAAATCAATGTAAAATGAGCAATTAGCAATGCAAAACTATCAATTCATTTTGAAATGCTAATTGTTAATTGATAATTTTAAATTGAATCTTTAATTATGGCAGAAGATAAAAAAGGAAGTGTTCTCATAGTCGGAGGAGGAATAGCCGGAATCCAATCATCATTAGATTTGGCTAATTCTGGGTTTAAAGTCTATCTGGTAGAAAAGGGACCAAGTATTGGCGGCGTGATGTCGCAACTTGATAAGACTTTCCCAACCAATGATTGTGCGATGTGTATTCTGGCACCTAAGTTAGTAGGCACTGGCAGGCATCCAAATATTGAGCTCATTACAAATGCTGAAATTGAAGAAGTAATGGGAGAAGCAGGCAACTTTACTGTAGCAGTAAAGAAAAAACCTCGTTATGTGGACGAAGACAAATGCACCGGCTGCGGAGCTTGCACGGAAAACTGCCCTGTAAAAAAAATGATTTATCCTCTTGAAGAAGAACCTCTTCCTATTCTAAAAGAAAAAGATATACAGAAAATTAGAGCAATCATAAAAGAGCATCGCGAAGAGATGGGAAAATTGATGCCAGTATTGCAACATATCAACAAAGAATATAACTATCTGCCCCCTGATTTATTAAGACATATATCCAAAGAATTGGATATTCCATTAGTTGCAATATATCAAATAGCTACTTTTTACAATGCTTTTCATCTGGAACCAAGAGGAAAGCACATTGTAACTGTTTGTGTTGGAACAGCGTGTCATGTAAAGGGAGCACCGGGACTTGTTGAAGCCTTACAACAGGAATTAAATATAAATGTAGGAGAGACCACTGAAGATATGAGTTTTACTTTAGAAACAGCTCGATGTTTTGGATGTTGTGGATTAGCTCCTGTGATAACAGTTAACGAAAATGTCTACGGTAAGTTGAAACGAGAAGAAATACCAAAAATCATCAAACATTATAAAGATTGAGTTAGATAAATAAGGAGAAAGCAATATGCATAAATTGAAGATAGAGGATTTAGAGAAAATAAGGGAAAGAGCCAGAAGAGCAACTCTTCTTCGCGAAGGAGATAGCAAGGCAAAAATAATTGTTCATATGGGAACTTGTGGTATATCTGCAGGAGCAAGAAAAATAATGAATGCATTATTGAATATAGTGGAAGAAACAGAAGTTAAAGATGTAATTGTAACAACTTCAGGATGTGCCGGCTTATGTAGTAGAGAACCTATGGTGACAGTAGAACTGAAAGGTGAAGCACCGGTGAAGTATGTTGACCTGACAGAAGAGAAAATACATAAAATATTCTCTAAACATGTGCTTGGTGGCAAGATAGTAACAGAGTATGCTCTGGCAATAGGAAGTGAAAGGGAACCATAAAAATGCCTTATAGAAGTCACTTGATGGTATGTGCAGGTACCGCTTGTGTATCATGCGGATCTCTTGGAATCAAGAAAATTTTAGAGGACGAGATTCAGAAGCAAGGATTAGAAAATGAAATCTTGGTTGTTACTACTGGATGCAATGGCTTTTGCGGCCAGGGTCCAATTATGGCAGTCCAACCAGATGGTATATTTTATCAAAAGCTTACCCCAAAAGATATCCCCCATTTAGTAGAGGAACATTTTCTTAAAGGAAGACCTGTAAAGAGATTAATGTATATTCCTCCAGGAGAAGAAAATCCTGTACCTTTAATAAGTGAGATTGGATTTTTTCAAAAGCAGAGGTTAATCGCTCTTAGAAATAAGGGGCTGATAGACCCTGAAAAGATTGATGAGTATATTGCAAGAGATGGATATAGGGCGATGGCAAAAGCATTAACTTCTATGACTCCTGAAGAAATAATAAAGGAGATAAAGGATTCTGGATTAAGGGGGCGAGGTGGTGCTGGCTTTCCAACAGGCAGAAAATGGGAGTTTTGCAGGAAAACAAAAGGAGATGCAAAATACATAGTTTGCAATGCTGATGAAGGGGACCCAGGTGCTTATATGGATAGAAGCATTATTGAGTCAGACCCTCATGCTGTAATAGAAGGTATGTTAATTGGAGCAAAAGCTATAGGTTCTAATAAAGGTTTTGTATACATCAGAAGTGAGTATCCTCTTGCGATAGAAAGATTAGGAACTGCTATTGAACAAGCAAGAGAGTACGGATTATTAGGGAAAAATATATTTGATGCTGGTTTTGACTTTGATATTGAAATGAAACAGGGAGCTGGAGCTTTTGTTTGTGGGGAAGAAACATCTCTGATTCATTCAATAGAAGGAATAACACCCGAACCGAGTCAACGTCCACCATTCCCAGCACAATCTGGACTTTGGGGAAAACCAACAAATATCAATAATGTTGAGACTTGGGCTAACGTACCGAGAATAATCCTTCGAGGTGCAGATTGGTTTGCATCAATTGGGACAGAAAAAAGTAAGGGGACAAAGGTATTTTCTTTAGTTGGGAAAATAAATAATACTGGATTAGTTGAAGTGCCTATGGGCATAACCCTGAGAGAAATTATTTATGATATCGGTGGAGGAATTCCTGGAGGAAAGAAGTTTAAGGCCGTTCAAATAGGTGGACCATCCGGAGGAGTTGTCCCAAACGCATTACTTGATTTGCCTATAGACTACGAACGCTTGACTGAAGTAGGGGCAATGATGGGATCTGGTGGAATGGTGGTAATGGATGAAGATACTTGTATGGTAGATATTGCTAAGTATTTCCTTGCATTCACAAATGACGAGAGTTGTGGAAAATGTACTTCCTGTAGAGAAGGAAGTTTAGCAATGCTTGAGATTCTTACAAGAATATCAGAAGGCAAGGGGAAAGAAGGAGATATAGAATTTCTTGAAGAGTTAGGAAAGGCAGTAAAAGATGCTTCACAGTGTGGACTGGGCCAGACACTACCAAATCCTGTCCTTTCAACTATAAAGCATTTCAGAGACGAATATGAAGCTCATATTAAAGATAAAAAATGTCCAGCCCATACTTGCAAAGAATTAATTTCTTATTATATAGATTCTGATAAATGCATTGGCTGTGGCTTATGTTCAAAAAAATGTTTAGTAAATGCCATTTCAGGCGAGAAAAAGAAACCGCATCAGATAGACAAATCAAAATGTATAAAATGTGGTGTCTGTTACGATTCCTGTAAATTTGAAGCAGTAATTGTAGAATAAATGACTCTTAATCAAGCAAAAGAAATACTTGAAGCAAAAGTAATTACAGGTTTGGATAATTTAGAAACAGAAGTGAAGATAGGATGTGCTTCTGATTTGATGAGCGATGTCTTGATTTTTAATAAACCTGAGTCACTTCTTTTAACAGGATTGACAAATCCACAGGTCGTGCGTACAGCAGAGATGGCAGATATTAAAGCAATCTGCTTTGTTCGGGGTAAAACACTTGACGAAAAGACAATTGAGTTGGCTAAGGATAAGAATATTATTCTATTAATGACACACCTTCCAATGTTTGAGAGTTGTGGACGATTGTATAAGAAAGGACTTGTGGGATTGGGTTATCTGGATATTAACAAAAAAAATGGCTGAAGATAAGAAATTTACTAAGATTCAAGAGCTAACCTATGAGCTGAAGATTAAGGATGTAATGACCAAGAAAGTTGTCACTGTGCACCCAAAGAAGCCCATTTCTGAGTTAAGAGAAATATTGTATAAAAAAGGTATCTCTGGAACTCCAGTTGTAAGCAAAGGTGAGTTGGTTGGTCTTATAAGTATTGAAGATTTTATTAAATGTTTAGCACAGGGAGAAATGAACGCTCTTATAGAAGAGAAAATGGCCAAGAAGGTAGAAACTCTATATGCCGATGAACCAGTTGTTCATGCTGTCAGAAAATTTGACCAATATGGATTCGGACGCTTCCCTGTGATTAAACGTAATAACAAAAAATTAGTGGGTATTATTACTAAAGGAGATATTATCAAGGGATTGCTTAAGAAGTTAGAGATTGATTACCATGAAGAGGAAATCCATAGATACAGAGCAAGTCATATCTTTGAAGATATTATAGCTGACAACACTACTTTAACATTTCAATACAATGTAGTAGGCAAGGATTTTGATAAAGCCGGAGAATCTGCAAGTGGGCTCAAAAGAACTCTCTACCGATTAGGCATTCAGCCCAATATAGTCCGCCGTGCATCAATTGCAACTTATGAAGCAGAAATGAACATTGTTGTTTTCACTGATGGAGGTAAATTGACAGCTTCTGTGCAGCCACATCAGATTAAAATTGATGCTTCTGATTCCGGACCCGGCATTCCTGATGTTAAACAAGCAATGCGGCCAGGTTTCTCTACTGCCCCTGAGTGGATACGAGAGCTGGGATTTGGCGCCGGGATGGGACTGTTAAACATTAAAAATTGTACTGATAAGATGACCCTGGACTCAAAGGTGGGAAAAGGAACACACCTTGAGGCTGTTCTCTATCTAAATTAAAAATGATTGAACTTAAGAAAATAGTAAAAGAACTAAATTTAAAAGTAATAACTGGGAGTAGCAATCTTGATAAAGAGATAAGTGGTGGTTATGCCAGTGATTTAATGAGCGATGTCATTGCTAATTCTAAAAAAGACAATATCTGGATTACCCTACAGACGCATCAAAACATAGTAGCTGTGGCTATATTAAAGGAACTCGGAGGAATTATTATTGTTAATGGAAGAAAACTTGAAGAAGAGACTTTGAAAAAAGCAAAAAAAGAGAACATTCCAATTATGGTAACTGACATACCTACTTTTGAAATAGTTGGTAGATTATATAGACTCGGTATTACCGGAATGATGTAATGTTAGGCAGATTCAGAATGGATTTACACATTCACACTTGCTTATCTCCTTGTGGTGATTTAGAAATGATGCCAAGTAAAATAGTTGAAAAAGCAAAATCAGAGGGATTAGATGCCATTGGAATTTGTGACCATAATTCAGCTGAAAATGTAGCAGCCGTTAAAAAAGCTGGGGGAAAAGAGGATTTAGCAGTTATTGGCGGAATGGAAGTCACTTCACGAGAAGAAGTACATATATTAACCTTATTTGATGAAGATAAAAACCTATTAGAACTCCAAAGGATTGTATACGAAAATTTACACGGAACTAATGATGAGGAAATCTTTGGAGAGCAAGTTATAATGGATGAAGAAGATGAGGTTCTGGGCACTAATAATAAACTTTTAATTGGAGCAACTAATTTAACGATTGATGAAATTGTTAATACAACCCATTCCTTGAGAGGACTTGTGATTGCATCTCACATTGACCGTGAGAGATTTAGTATTATTGGTCAACTGGGTTTTATTCCAGAGGAACTAAAATTAGATAGTGTGGAAGTGTCGTCAAAGACATCTCCAAACGAATTTCGTGAAACATCCTGCTTTCCAGTGGTTACATTTTCTGATGCTCACTTCATAGAAGACATTGGGAAAAGTTCAACCATTTTTTTTGTTAAAGAGGCAACGGTTAGCGAGATAAAAAAAGCTTTACTTAATAAAGATGGAAGATTTGTCCTTACATATTCTGGACATAGTTGAGAATTCAATTGAAGCGAAAGCTTCAAAGATTAGAATAAAAGTTAATGAAGATATGAAAAAAAACCTGCTTACTATTGAGATAAAAGACAATGGTGATGGAATGGATAAAGAAACTATCAAGAAAATTCTTGACCCATTCTATACTACCAGGACTACACGAAAAGTAGGATTAGGGTTGTCTCTTCTGGCACAGGCAACTAAAGAAAGTGGGGGTAATATTAAGATAAAATCAATAATCGGCAAAGGAACGAGCGTGAAAGCTGTATTTCAGTATAACCATGTTGACCGCAAGCCATTAGGTGATATAGAAAAGACACTTACGACTCTAATTGTTGGCAATCCAGAAATAAACTTCATATATGAACACAGAAGAGGTGATGTAAAATTTAAATTAGATACAAAAAAAGTTTGCGAATCAATCGGAGTATAAAATGATAAACTTAACTATCAACGGTCAAAAGATTGAGGTAGAGGAGGGAGCAACAGTCCTTGAAACTGCACAAAAACTCGGCATAAAAATACCAACCTTATGCTATCATAAGGCATTGCCGTCATACGGTGCTTGCCGACTCTGTCTAGTAGAAATAAGTCAGGATGGAAGCCCAAAAACTTCTATCCAGGCATCCTGCACTTATCCTGCTCAGGAAGGGCTTATCGTTAAAACTGACACTCCCCGGGTGATAAAAACTCGCAAGATTATGGTAGAGTTACTACTGGCACGATGCCCAGATTCTGAGGAACTTCAACGTATTGCAGGAGAAATGGGAGTTGTGGAATCAAGGATTGAGCCGAAAAATGAAGATTGCTTGCTTTGTGGACTCTGTGTTCGTATGTGTCGCGAAAGAATGGGTAGGGGAGCAATTGGTTTTGCCGGTAGAGGCAGCAAACGGAAGGTAGTGCCAGCATTTGATGTTCAATCAGATATATGCCAGACTTGCGGAGCTTGTTTCTCTGTATGCCCAACCAAGAAAGGTATCAAGTTCGAAGAAATTACGAAAAACGAGCCAAAACCGATTCTATCTGAATTTGATAGGGGATTGAGAGAAAGGTCTGCAATATACATCTCTTTCCCTCAAGCAGTTCCAAACTATGCTACTATCGATAAAGAACATTGCATCCATTTGCAAACAGGAGAGTGTAAAGTCTGTCAGGAATTCTGTGAAGCAGATGCCATAAACTTTGACCAAAAAGAAGAAATATTAAAGCTAAGTGTTGGAGGTATTATCCTTGCACCGGGTTATGAACTATTTGACCCAAGAGTCAAGACTGCTCTCGGATATAAAAGATATCCTAATGTGCTCACCTCGATTGAATTCGAGCGAATTCTATCTCCTTCCGGTCCTTATCAAGGCCACATACAACGACCATCAGATGGGACTACTCCTAAAAGGATTGCCTTTATTCAGTGCGTTGGCTCAAGAGATAATAGTTCTGATGTAAATGCTCCTTATTGCTCAGGAGTTTGCTGTATGCACTCAATAAAAGAAGCAGTTATTGCAAAAGAGCATATAAAGGATATTGAACCCACCATATTCTATATGGATATACGAGCACATGGAAAAGATTTTGACAAATATTACGAAAGGGCACAGAACGAATACGGTGTGAAATTTATTAGGTCAAAAGTAGATAAAATTGAAGAATTTGAAAACTCTGGAAATTTGAGAATCTATTATACCGGAGATAATGGAGGGACAAGTTCTAAACCTACTCTTACAAGCGAGTTTGATATGGTTATTTTAGCTGTGGGATTCAGACCTCCATCAGAAGTTTTGTCTCTCTCGGATAAACTCAAAATTAGACTAAATAAATATAATTATTTGCAAGCAGGTGAGCTCTCACCTACCCAAACTACTCGGGATGGAATATTCGCCTGTGGCTCAGCACTGAGTCCAAAAGACATTCCTGAAACAGTAATGCAGGCATCCGGAGCAGTAGCTTCTGCAGCTGAGTTGCTCTCTGATGTTAGAGGAACAGAAATTATTGAAAAGAGTTATCCCCCCGAAAGAGATGTGAAAGATAAACCTCCAAAAATTGGTGTATTCGTATGCCACTGTGGAATAAATATTGGAAGTATTGTAGATGTTCCTGGAGTGGTGGAATATGCAAAAACCCTACCTAATGTTGTTTACAGTGAAGATAACTTATTTACCTGTTCGCAGGATACACAACAAAAGATAAAGCAAGTTATAGAGGAATACAATTTAAATCGTGTAGTAGTTGCATCCTGTAGCCCCAGAACTCATGAACCATTGTTTCAGGAGACTTTGAAAGAATCAGGATTGAATCCTCAGTTATTTGAGATGGCAAATATCAGGGACCAATGTAGTTGGGTTCACAGGAATGAACCAGATAAAGCTACAAAGAAAGCAAAGACTCTCGTCAAAATGGCTGTTGCAAAAGCCAGACTATTAGAACCTCTTCCTACAATCCAACTTGATGTAATACAAAAAGGATTAGTTATTGGAGGAGGACTTGCTGGAATGGTTTCTGCTCTCTCTGTCGCAGAACAAGGATATGAGGTTACACTTGTTGAGCAAGAAGAAGAACTCGGTGGAAACTTAAGAAATCTCTATTATACTGCACAAGGTGAAGATATTCAGAAGTATATGAATTCATTGATTGAGAAAGTAGAAAATCACTCAAAAATCAAAGTATATAAAAAAACAAATATTGAGAGTATTGATGGATATATTGGAAACTACAAAACACGGTTATCATCTAACGCCGAGATAGAACATGGGATTGTGATTGTAACTACAGGTGCAGAAGAATCCAAGCCAACGAAGTATTTATATGGAAAAGACGAGAGAGTTATAACTCAACTTGAATTTGAAAAGCGGTTATCTGTAATGGATAATGGATTATCGCCAACCGAAAACCACAAACCGAAAACCGCAATCCGACTACCGAAAACCGTCGTAATGATTCAATGTGTTGGGTCAAGAGATGATGAACATCCATATTGCTCAAGAGTATGTTGTCAGGAAGCAATCAAGAATGCACTTAAATTAAAGAAGCTTAATCCAAAAGCTAACATTTACATTTTGTACAGAGATGTAAGGACTTATGGGTTTTTTGAAGAATATTATCAAAAGGCACGAGAAGAGGGAATAATCTTTATAAGGTATGAAAAAGAAGAAAAACCTCTGGTTAAGAAAAATGGAAACAAATTGGAAGTAAAAGTAAAAGACCCTATTTTAGGAAGTCAGCTTGTAATAGAGCCTGACCTCTTAGTGCTTGCACCTGCAATAATTCCCCGAACTGATGCATCGGAGATATCCCAAATGCTAAAAATCCCGTTGAATGAAGATAATTTCTTCTTGGAAGCACATGTCAAGTTAAGGCCTGTTGATTTTGCCACAGAAGGTGTTTTCTTGGCAGGTCTTGCGCATTCACCAAAAACCATAGACGAAACAATCTCCCAAGCTAAAGCTGCTGTTGGAAGAGCCTGCACGATTATATCAAAAGATAAATATGAAGCAGAGGCCACTATATCTTCAGTAAATGAGGATATATGTGCAGGATGTGGGATATGTGTATCTGTCTGTTCTTACGATGCCCCTGAACTTATTACAAAGGAAGGCAAAACGGTTTCTCATATAAACGAGGCACTTTGCAAAGGATGTGGAAACTGTACCGGTGCTTGCCCATCAGGAGCAATTGAACATCTTGGATTTAAGACAAAACAAACGATTTCAATGCTCGAAACAGCATTAATAGCATAACCTTCCCCAAGAAAATGAGAGCACCTCAAGGAATTGTAATATTATTGCTTTGTAGTTCGTTAAGAGCCTCTGACAAATTAAGTCCCGGAGCTGTTGAGTTTTCAGTAACCAACGAAAATAAAGCTGAAATTATCTTCAAGTTAAGCAATGAAATAAACGCACCGACTTCAATCAGAGTAATGCGAAAATGGGAACGCGAAGGAACTCACCAAAAGATTATTGAGTTAGTTGATACATCAATAATTACCTTCCGTCCTAATAACGAAGAATCTTCATTACCTCTTGCTTCAGGAAACTATGTGCTTGAATCCTGCGAGGAAGGCGAAGAAGTTGCAATAAAACTTGATGAAAAAATTATCAATGTTGAGAGGGATATGTATATTAAAGATGGCAAATCTTTTTATGCAAAACCTGTTATCATAACCCTTGAAAGAGGCTATATTCTCATTGAAGGTGAAATACAAGGTGACAACTCAATTATCAAGACAGCCAGAGAATTATGGTTAAACAAACAGGAAAAATATCAGTCTGGAGAAAGTTATAAACTTAAAATCAAAGACGGTAAAATAGAAGGCAAGGTAAAAGAAGAAGGTGCCTATGACATTAAGCTCCTTTTAGTTAAAGTACCCTTACTTAAGCAAGAAACCGCCACTGCCCAGGTTGAGTTTATCCCTAAATCTTTCTCCGTGAAAAGGAGTGCTTCAAATTATTTCACAGTTAAAGTAAAACCTACTATCAAGAAAACAAAGGTATCCTCTAAGGTAGCTGAAACTTATTTAATAGAGAAGCCAAATAGTAAAACTTATTATATTTTAAACAAAATAATTCATAATTTATCTCCTACTATGACTGATGTGCTTTGTTTTCACACTGTAGAAGTCAAACCGGGCGAGTATTTATTGGAATGCATAAAAGGAGGTAAGGCATATAGAAGGAAAATTTGCATTCCTCCTATTTCAAATGTAGATATTAATCGGTTTAATGAATGGTTTAATGAGAATCATAAAGTAAGTTATTCAATTGCAAAAACTGGTGGGGCTGGTAAAGCAAAAGAAATTCTTAATAAGACCTACGATATGCGATTGGCTGGTTTGCCTAATTATAAAGACAATATACCTGTGTTTGTAGATAACAAAAAACACGTGCTTAAATTTGAAGCGAAGCGTAACCAAAATGATATCTATTCGCGGTTTTCTGTTGATAATGTGGGCTTTACTGTGCTGAATTTAAGAGAAATAACTGTTCCCAAAAAGAGTGGCAAGAAAATAAATGCTCTTGACGAGTTATACAATAAAGTGAAAACTCAGTTTGATGGAAAATATACCAAAGGTCCGGAAGGAACTGTCATCATGGAAAAGAGTTTTTATAATGGTCCGTTCAAGATTGATTTTAAAGCTAATCTAAAGTTTTATTATGATGGCAAGAACTGGAGCGGGTTAGCATTAGAGCATAATATTATTTCCTATAAAGTCTATCAAACTGGAGCAGAAAAAGGTAATTTGTTAGATTTTTTCAAATAGCTCTTATCCTTTTATAAAACTTTCCCCTATCATTACAAAAAACCCCAGAGAAATAATTGATACTTTGCTTCTCCGGGGTCTTTTTCTTTACTTTATCTTGCTTTTCAAATCAGTTCCAGCACGCCATTTCGGATAGTTTTTCGCAGGTACGTTTATCATTGAACCTGTTCTTGGATTTCTGGCTTTCCTTGCTTTTCTCTTTAACGTGTAGAAAGTGCCAAAACCTACCAAGGTTACCTTATCTTTCTTAGTAAGAGCATGTGCAACTCCACCCAGCGTAGCATTCAAGCATAGTTGAGCAGTTTTCTTGGTAACGCCTGTTTCCTTTGCTACCCAATTAATTAAATCTGACTTATTCATTTTATATCACCTCCTTTTATAAAAGATAATATCCGTTTTTCCCTTTGTCAAGCTTTTTTTTCAAACTTTATAAAAAAAATTACTAGGTAGAGAGCCAATTACAGCTTATAAAATCAGCTCAATGCCTCAAAAACCGTGAAATAACAGCATATGAGAGAACTTTCAAGATTTCCAGATTTTTGCCGATAATATATATGAGAGGATTGAAAATGAAAGGAAGTATAATCCAACAACTTATAGAGACGGTAATGTTAGCAGGATTTGATATACTTTACCGAAAAACTCGGCTTGCAGATGCATATGTGGATTATGATAGGCACGAAATTATTATTGCAAAAAATGAGGATATTTCTTTGCTTCACGAATGTATGCATGTATTATATGATGAAATCTTCAACGAACCCTTACCAGAGAATGCTGTAGAAAAATCCGCAAAGAAACTCTTAAACCCTTAAGAGTTTTAATATCTCTTATCTTTATTGAAAAATTTGTAATTTTCCCCTTGCAATTCTGTTGATATGTAATAAATTCTTAACATAGGAGGAAAGATTATGGCTAAAATTGTGGGGATTGATGTCGGAGGAACTTATATAAAGGCAGGAGTGGTAATAAATCCTCCAAAAGTTGAGAATTTTAAATCAATAGCTACACAACCTGCTCGGCTCGTTGACCAACTCATTGAAATTGTTGAGGAATTTGAACCTGAGGCAATGGGAGTAGGAGTTCCTGGACTTGTGGCAAATGGAATCTTATATTCTTCGCCAAATCTCCCTGAAACAAATAATCTAAGGTTAGAAGAAATACTCAAATCCAGACTCAAGATTCCTGTTAGTGTAGCTAATGATGCAGGAATGATAGCACTCGGTGAATGGAAATATGGAGCTGGCAAAGGAACACATAATTTGCTATTGCTCACTCTGGGAACAGGAGTTGGAGGAGGACTAATTCTGGATGATAAATTATATACAGGAGCTGGATTCGCAGGAGAAGTAGGGCACATTATTATAGACCCAAATGGTCCCCCTTGTGGATGTGGGAGCTATGGATGTCTTGAAAGTTTCGTGGGTAGTGGAGCACTGGAGCAAAGAGCACATCAAGGAATCAGGATTGGGATAAAAACTTCACTTTCTAATTATAAAAAGATAACACCCAAAATTATCTCAGAAGAGGCTTACAATGGAGACAAGTTTGCACACTCTATAATTGAGACAGATGGATATTATCTTGGTATAGGAATTGCGGGTCTTTGTGCAGTTTTAGACCCGGAGATTGTTGTGCTTGGAGGAGGAGTATCCCGAGCCGGCGAAATATTATTTAATAAGATAAAAGAAGAGGTAAACCACAGACTTTATTTAAGGAAGAAAATGTCAATTGTGCCAACTGAACTTGGAGACCTCGCTGGTATATTAGGAAGTGCTCTTTACACAAAAGGATGGATTTAATCAAATCCTGAAACTTTCTCAAGGTCAAGGATTACTTGCTCACCATTTGGCTTTGTATATTCACACTTCACAAATCCATATTCTGGATGGAAGTAAAAAGTGGCTTTATATGTTCCTTTTTTACTTTCAGTTTTTGCATTTATTTGCCAACATTCTGGAAAATCTTTGAATAATGTTGAAACTTCTTTTTGCCCAATAATTTCGTAATATTTTTTTACAGTGAGTCCTTCCCACTCATCCCAACCTTTTCCTATGTAAAGAGTTCCTTCCCATTTTTCCCTTTCTTTCAGAGGCTTGTGAATTTCTGGAAAAGGAGTAAGTTCTGTAAATCTAAAATCCCCAGAGCGAGGAGGATGAATCCAAACCCTATCAGGGGTATCTACAACACCTGTTGTAACTACTGCTCCTGTTTTATTATAATTCCAAGTTATCTTAATTTGTTGTCCCAAAAAGTCTCCGCCGGGAACTTTCAACAAAACAATTTGAGAGTCAATAATATCGCCATCTTTATTGAAAAAGTATCCCTTATAAATCCACTCCCGATCAGGTTTATATATGGCAGGTTCAGATTTAACAGGTCCTAACGAAGTAAAAGTCCCTTCTCTTTTTTCTTTAACTACGAACAAACCATAAAGTATTCCAAATAAAACAAGAGGCACAAATAAATATTTTGGAAAGTCTCTCTGAGTCATTGTTTAATTTATCGCTTACCTAACTCCTTGCGATTGAGCATGAGAATCCCTACAATAGTACATAATACCATATAAAACAATGAATGGAAAAGACCGCTTGATAAGAAAGCCTTTCCCTCTCTTATCCCCATTAAACAAGCCTCTGGATGAGGAAATATGTATTCCCCAATAAATCTAAAGACTGCTTTAAATTTCTCATTAGGTACCAAGGATAGTATACCTGATAGTATTCCAATAAGTATTATCATCGTTACATTGCTATGACCCTTTATAAAAGTAGAGAAAGCTGAGCTAATCAAAGTCCACAAAATGTGAGCTATTATTCCTGTAAGAGGTAAAAGAAACCATATCTTAATGTCTATTTCTGTTCCACCTCTCACAGATATTATTGTTAATGTTGAAAGCGTCATAACAATTATGATTGTAGAGCCAAATATGATTACACCGATAGCTTTACTTAAAAAGAATTGTGCACAAGAAATGGGCTTGGTTAAAAGAGTCTGAACTTTCCCATCTGATATATCCGAATCAATTATTCCAATAGTAAATAGCATAGAAAAGCCAAAAATAATAATTGAGTATATGCCCCACAGAACATCTTCGATGCAATACCGTCCTATTAAAATTGCTATACCTATAACAATAACTCCGATAGGAATTGCCCAGCGGGTTCTTATTAGTTCTTTTAGAGTATTTTTAACAATAGCTTTAGAAATCATCATTTCCCCTGACCAATAATCCTGACAAATAAATCTTCAAGTGATTCTTTGAGTTCATTTACTTTGTATGTTTCTATAAGTTTTGCTTGCTTCATAAATGCAACTCGGGTACATACTTTTTCCACCTCTGAAAGCTGATGAGAATTGAGAAATACTGTCTTCCCCTGTTGCTGTATCTCAAGTATTATGTTTCGCACATCAACAATACCAATCGGGTCTAATCCCAGAGCTGGCTCATCCAAAAAAAGAATCTCCGGAGCATTCAATAAAGCCTGTCCCAAACTAAGACGTTGAAGCATCCCACGAGAATAAGTTGAAACTTTTCTTCCCTTAGCATCCTCAAGTCCGACTTTCTTTAACATTTCAGGAACTGTTTTATCTCGTTGTTCCTTGTTCATTCCATAAAGTTCAGCATGAAAAGAAAGTAATTCTTCTCCAGTAAGATACTTATGAAAAGCTGGGTTTTCTGGCACATAACCAATTTTTGACCTAATTTCCATATCATCAACTTCTCTATCAAAGAGTCTTATTTCTCCTGCATCAGGTTTCAGGAAACCTAACATCAAGAGGAGAGTAGTAGTTTTGCCTGCACCATTGGGACCAAGGAAACCAAAAACTTCTCCTTGCGTTACCTCAAAACTGATATTATTTACTGCTACAACACTCTTCTTACCCAATTTATGGTAAGCTTTACTTAACCTTTCAACTTTTATGATTTGGTCCATTATATATGCTTTACATTATTCCAAATTCTCCCAGAAGTCAAGTTTTATTTC
>JAUWHX010000053.1 GCA_030605695.1 bacterium
GGAATCTTGTCGCTCTTTCTGGTGACGGAGGAACTTATGATATTGGCTTTCAAGGTTTATCAGGAGCTATTGAACGAGGACACGATTTTCTTTATATCTGTTATGACAACGAAGCATATATGAACACTGGAATACAACGAAGCTCTGCTACTCCACGAGGTGCTCATACTACTACTTCTCCTGCAGGAACTGTTATTCCCGGGAAAAAGCAATTTCGTAAGAACCTCACGGAAATTGTAGTTGCTAATGGAGCTCCTTATGTAGCACAAGCTATTCCATCAAATTGGGTTGATTTTACTCGTAAAGTTAGGAAAGCACTGGATACCGAGGGTCCCACATTTATAAATATCTTATCTCCTTGCCCACTTGGATGGAGGTATCCGCCCAACAAAACAATTGAAATTGCTCGTCTTGCTGTGGAGTGCAGATTCTGGCCTCTTTATGAAATTGAAAACGGCAAATATAAACTAAATTATAAACCTCGTAAAGAAGTGTCAGTTGAGGAATGGTTGCGTCTACAAGGCAGATTCGCACATCTCTTTACACCTGAGAATGAACATATAATAGAAGAGATACAGGCAGAAGTTGACCGCAAATGGGAACTTCTTTTAGAGAAATGCAAATAGAAATAATCAACCACAAAGGCTCTAAGGCACAAAGGTCACAAAGATTTTTTAAATATTTCTTGCCTTTGTGTTCTCTGTGTCTTTGTGACTCTGTGGTGAATTAAAATTATGGATATTGCAGAACTTAAATCCACAGGGCTATCTGTGCTCCAGAAAATAGCACAAAAGAATGGAGTTGAAGAAGTTAAAAAGTTAAACAAAGAAGCTCTTATATCCAACATACTTAAAAGCCAGATTGAGCAAAAGGGATTCCTATATGGCAAAGGGATGCTTGAAGTTCTACCAGAGGGATATGGGTTTCTGCGTTCCTCAAAAAATGCCTACCTTATTTCTCCAGATGATATTTATGTCTCTAATACTCAAATAAAACGTTTTAATCTTCATACAGGTGATTTTGTTGTAGGGCAAGCAAGGCCTCCAAAAAATTCAGAACGATACCCTGCTCTCCTAAAAATTGAAGCAGTCAATTTAGATAATCCTGATGTTTGCAAACAAAGAACTCCATTTGACGAACTCACTCCTTTCTATCCTACTCAAAAAATAAACCTTGAATGTAAAGATAGTGACCTTTCTATGCGAATTCTTGACCTTCTTGCTCCCATTGGCAAAGGGCAACGAGGACTTATTGTCTCTCCTCCTCGTGCTGGTAAAACTGTACTCTTGCAGAAAATTGCTAACTCAATTACTGAAAACCACCCCGAAATAACTTCTGTTATCTTGCTCGTTGATGAGCGTCCTGAGGAAGTTACTGATACTCGCAGAAATACTCAAGCAGAAGTTGTCGCTTCAACATTTGATGAAGCTGCTGACCGCCATGTCCAGGTAGCACGGATGGTTCTTGAAAAAGCTAAACGTCTCGTTGAACAGAAAAAAGATGTTGTTATATTGCTTGACTCCATTACAAGACTTGCACGTGCTCATAATACTGTTCTGCCTCACTCCGGACGCACTCTATCCGGAGGAGTAGATGCTGAAGCTCTTCGTGGACCAAAAAGATTCTTCGGTGCCGCAAGGAATATTGAAGAAGGTGGGTCACTCACTATTATTGCTACTGCTCTTGTTGAAACTGGCTCAAGAATGGACGAGGTCATTTTTGAGGAGTTTAAAGGAACAGGAAATATGGAACTTGTTCTGTCCCGTGAACTCTCTAATCGCGGAATTTACCCTGCTATTGACCTTAATAAATCAGGAACCAGGAAAGCCGAACTGCTTTTGTCAGAAAAGATACTTATGAGAATTAACATCTTAAAGCGAGTCCTTCTGGAGATGAATCAGATAGAAGCTATGGAGCTTATGCTTACACGAATATCTCGAACCAAGTGTAACGACGAATTCCTTGAAAAGATGAACTCCCGATAACTCCTTAAACTCCTAAGCCCTTCTGGAATATCTTTATTTCTTTGCATTCTCTGTAATTATCTTCTTTTTCCCCTTGACAAAAATGAGTTTTGGAAGTATATTGCTAAATAGGAGGGAAAATGGGAATTATATTAGCATTATTTATTTTTCAGGCAATTCCAGTAACTTATGCTGATACCACCTGGCTTATGTATGGTAGCAATCTTGAAAATACACATTACCAAAAAATGGTAGGAGCTATGGCAGATACGCCTTATGTTAAATGGTCTTATTCAACAGGAGCTCCCATAGAATCCTATGGTGCATCGGTAGCGGATATTGATATGGATGACACAATGGAAGTCGTGATTGGAAGCAATGACAGGAGAGTTTACTGTCTGAATGGAATAACCAGAAGAGTGAAATGGAGTTATCCAACAGGAGGTATGGTAGATGCTTCTCCAGCGTTAGCAGATATTGATGGTGATGATACAATGGAAGTCATCGTCGGAAGTAAGGACAAGAAAGTTTACTGTCTGAATGGAGTAACTGGTTTGCCAAAATGGATTTATCCAACAGGAGGTATGATAGTGTGTTCTTCTCCGGCGATAGCAGATGTTAACGGAGATGACACGCTGGAAGTCGTAATCGGAAGTAATGACTATAAAGTTTACTGTTTGAACGGAATAACTGGTAAAGAGGTCTGGATTTATCCAACAGGATATCAAGTGTGGTCTTCCCCAGCGATAGCAGATGTAGATGGAGATGACACAATGGAAGTCGTAATTGGAAGCAGGGACGATACAGTTTACTGTTTAAATGGAATAACAGGTATACCGGAATGGACTTATGCAACAGGAGCTCCGATAGAGTCTTCTCCAGCAATAGCAGATGTAAACGGAGATGATACACTGGAAGTCGTGATTGGAAGTAAGGACAATAAAGTTTATTGTCTGAATGGAGTAACTGGTTTAAGAAAATGGAGTTATAGAACAGGAGGGACAGTAAACTCTTCTCCGGCGTTAGCAGATGTAAACGGAGATGACACAATGGAAGTCGTAATCGGAAGTACGGACGGTAAAGTTCACTGCTTAAATGGAGTAACTAGTAGAGTGAAATGGGCTTACCCCCCAGGACTTTTCCCATCAGGAGGTAGCGTTCATCGTGGTATATCGGTCGCAGACTTAGATGGAGAGCTTTCTGGAGAGTGTAAACTTGAAGTTCTTGTCCCCAGTCATTTTACTGATTCGCTTGTCTGTCTTAATGGTGAGAATGGGTCTGTTTTGTGGATAAAGCAATTAGCCAACGATGTTCATGATATAACTATTGCAGATATTGATAATGACGGATGCGTAGAGCTAATAGTCGGAACCCAGAGTGGAGATAAAATTTGGGCATTGGATGACATAGGAAATCGCACTAATTGTAAGTGTGATGGTTCTAATGTAGAAGAAAACGGAGAGCCAAGAGTTAAGGGTTTAGAGTTCAGAGTTATGGGCGAAGGGATTTATCTTTTCACTCCAAATGCCATAGATATAGACATAAAACTTTATGATGTATGTGGTAGGTTACAGCAGATACTTTATAAAGGTGTTTTAACCAAAGGCGGGCACACATTTATTCCAAACATAGAATCCAGTGGTATTTATTTCGCAGTCCTTCGTAGTCATAGATTAAGACAAAGCTTAAAAATAATAAGATTTTAGTCAATAGAGGATTTTAATCTTTAACTTTTCGTATTACCTCCTCTGCAACCTCTAAAGTTGTATTCTTCCCCCCGAGGTCATAAGTTTTCACTTTTCCTTCTCTCAGCACACTTGCTATGCTGTTTTCTAACCTTGACGCCACTTTTCCTTCCCCGATATACTCCAGCATCAACTTAACAGATAAAAGCATCGCTATGGGGTTAACTTTATATTGTCCTGCATATTTAGGTGCACTCCCGTGAGTCGGCTCGAAAAGTGCATATCCATCCCCAATATTTGCAGAACAGGCAAAACCAAGCCCTCCCACAAGTTGAGCACTGAGGTCAGAAATTATGTCTCCAAACATATTAGAGGCGGCCAAAACACTATAATTCTGCGGATTCTTCAATAACCACATACACATTGCATCTACATTTGCCTCCCATAACTCAATCTCGGGATACTCTTTTGCGAGTTCACGTGCCTCGCGAATCATCAGCCCGGAAGTCTCTCTTATAACATTTGGTTTCTCTACAACAGTAACAGATGGCTTTTTATATTTTTTGGCATATTCAAAAGCCGCTCTCAAAATGCTCTGGCAAGCTTGACGAGTAAATATCCTACAGGAAAGAGCCATATCATTCAAATCTACATCCAGAAATGATTTCATCTTGGGATGCATCAAGAGAGCGTCTTTTACCTCAACAGGAAGGGGATGAAACTCCACACCAGAATAAAGCCCTTCCGTGTTTTCCCTGAAAATAATCAAATCAACATCATCTCTATAATTTAAAGGATTTCCAGGATATGCCTTGCACGGTCTCATATTTGTACGAAGCTTAAGAGTCTGACGAAGCCTGACAATCGGACTATAATAAATAAGTCCTTTATCTCGGAGTAATGGGCTGAGCTCTTTTACTGCTTCTTCTTTTGGCTTGCTTGTGATAGCTCCGAAAAGACAGCAATCCGTGCTTTTTAATAATTCTATGGTTCTATCGGGTAATGGATTTCCTTCCTGTTTCCAGAACTCCCACCCTACATCCCCATTTATATATTCAGCGTCTAAATTTACTGCCTCAAGCACTAACATTGCTGCATCCATTACATCCTTGCCTATCCCGTCTCCCGGCAAACATGCAATTCTATATTTAGCCATTTTTGACCTCCTTGCTAATTAATTTCATAAAGCCTTTGGGTGGTTTTATTGCTTTCCTTTGTGTATTCACAAATGTATGAACAGTATATCCAGTTACTATCACTTTTTTACTTTTCTCCTCAAGAATCTCGTAATCCATTCTTATTTTTGCTCCTTGAGGTTTCTTCAAGAATGTCTTAACAGTTATTATCTCGTCGTATCTTGCTCCACGCTTGTATTCGCAATGAGCTTCTATAACGGGGAGCATTATGCCACGATTCTCAAGCTCGCGGTATGGAAGCCCTAATTCCCGAAATAGTTCATTCCTTCCGCGTTCAAAGTATTCAAGATAACGAGCATAATATACAACACCCATCTGGTCTGTATCTGCATAACTAACACGAATCTTAATCTTCCCCTCAATCAATTTCATAAGACCATAAGATTCATATCTATTGAGCTCACTGAATGGGTCAATGCCCCTACCGAAATATAATCTACCCCAGTTTCTGCAATCTCACGCACATTCTCTAAATTTACTCCTCCAGATACCTCAAGACAGCATTTAGCAGTTGGCATTTTGCATTTTCTTGTCGCCTCTTTTATCTCATCTACACTCATATTGTCAAGCATAATTCTAAAAAAATCTACTGGATAATCTAACACAACATCTAACTCCTCAAGATTCTTGACCTCCACCTCAACTTTGAACTTTGAACTTTTCACTTTTAACTTCTCCATTGCTTCTCTTATTCCTCCAACTGCCTTGATGTGATTATCTTTGATTAAAATCATATCAGAGAGTCTCATCCGATGATTCTCGCCTCCTCCACACCTCACAGCATACTTCTCAAGTTCTCTCAAGCCCGGTGTTGTCTTCCGAGTATCAAGAATCTTAACCCCAGTCCCACTGACTCTCTCAACGAATTTGTTAGTCAAAGTAGCTATTCCAGAAAGCCGTTGCAGGAAGTTTAATGCAACTCGCTCTCCTTTTAGAATAGTTCTCAAATTGCCTTCAAGCTCAAATAGAACAACACTTCTCGCAAACTTCTCCCCATCTTTGATTAGCTGGGTGAATTTGATATCAGGGTCTAATGTAGTGAAAACTGCCTGCGCAACTTCGCCACCAGCGAGTATCCCTGACTCTTTTGCTTTTATGACTGCCCTTCCATTGCTATCAGGAGGTATGATAAGCTCCGTAGTAATATCTCCGCTACCTATATCCTCTCGGAGAGCTCGTTTCACCAATCTTTTCATAGGAATCTTATACATTAAACTATACTCTCATTTTGGACACCTGTGTGGGTCTTCCACCCGACTGTGTGGAGCTTCCACCCGACTGTGTGGATTCTCCACCTGACTGTGTGAACTCTCCACCTGACTGTGTGGACTCTCCACCTGACTGTGTGGACTCTCCACCTGATTGTGTGAACTCTCCACCTGACTGTGTGGTTCTTCCAGACACCTGTCTATCTTTCATAGGGAAGCCCCTCCTTTGCCGTTCCGTGTCTTTTGTAGTTCAAAATCCTTTTTCCTAACTTCACTCTTTAGCTTCCTTAATCTATCTCTAACCTCTGCCGCTTCTTCGAAGTTTAGTTCCTTAGCCAGCAAACGCATCTCTCGTCCAAGCTCCTGTATTCGCTCAATCTTCTCAATCTTCGTAAGGTATTTATCTTCAGAATCTTCTCGCACTGTTCCGCCAGAGGAAGAAGACAGGGTTGTTGTTCCCAAGATTTCTTCCCGAGTCTTGTAAATTGTCTTTGGAGTTATCCCGTGCTCCTTATTATATTTTACCTGCAACTTCCTTCTCCTGTCGGTTTCTCTGATAGTTTTATCCATAGAGCGAGTTATATTATCAGCGAACATTATCACTTCGCCATTCACATTCCTTGCAGTCCTACCTGCCACCTGAATAAGCGAGGTGAATGACCTTAAAAACCCCTCACGGTCTGCATCAAGAATGGCTACAAGCGATACCTCCGGCAAATCAAGTCCCTCACGCAACAAGTTAATCCCAACAATACAATCAAATTCCTCAAGCCGCAATCCTCTCAAGATGTCAATTCGCTCAAGTGCCTTAATCTCCGAATGCAACCACCTCACCCTTATTCCCTCCCGTGCAAGATATTCGGAAAGGTCTTCTGCCATCCGCTTTGTGAGTGTGGTAACGAGAACTCTTTCATGCTGACTCGCTCTTTGTTTGACCTGGTCTATTAGGTCATCAATCTGCCCACGCGTGGGTTTAACGGTTATTTTTGGGTCAATAAGACCCGTCGGTCTTATTATCTGCTCAACCACTTGAGAAGAGTGATTATGCTCAAATTCAGAAGGAGTCGCACTTGTGAATATCACCTGATTTGTTAGATTCAAGAACTCATCGAACTTAAGAGGGCGATTATCGAGTGCTGATGGAAGTCTAAACCCATACTCTACAAGCGTCTCTTTCCTTGAGCGGTCTCCATTATACATACCATTTAATTGCGGAATGGTAACATGCGATTCGTCTATTATCAGCAAGTAGTCTTCTGGGAAATATTCAATTAAGCAGGCGGGTCGCTCACCGGGATTGCGGCCACTAATCCATCTTGAATAATTTTCAATCCCAGAGCAATACCCAACCTCGCGCATTAACTCTATATCATATCGTGTGCGAGTTTCAATACGCTGTGCTTCTATTAACTTGCCTTGGGATTTAAACCAGTGAACCCTTTCCTCAAGCTCCTGTTCTATTCCTGTAATCGCACGCTCAAGAGTTGATGACGTAACAACAAAATGTTTTGCCGGATAAATGTGAACCCACTTCAGTTCGTTAGTTACCTCCATAGTCACTGAATTTATCTCGCAAATCTTTTCTACATCGTCACCGTCAAATTCTATCCTTAAACCATCCTCAAGATAAGCTGGGCGAACTTCAATAACATCTCCTCTTACTCTAAATGTGCCTCGACGGAAGTCTATGTCGTTCCTCGTATAATGAATATTAACGAGCTTTTCAAGAAATTCTTTCCTTTCTATCTTTTCCCCGATTCGCACTGGCACAACAAGATTCTTGTATTCACTGGGCGAGCCAAGTCCATAGATGCAAGAAACTGATGCAACTATAAGCACATCTTTCCGTTCAATCAAAGAAGATGTAGCAAGAAGTCGCATACGGTCAATTTCATCATTTATTGAGGCATCTTTCTCTATATAAGTATCAGTTGGAGGTAAATATGCTTCTGGTTGATAATAATCATAATAGCTGATGAAATACTCTACTGCGTTATTAGGGAAAAATCCCTTGAACTCGCCATAAAGCTGAGCCGCAAGTGTTTTGTTATGAGAAATTACAAGAGTAGGAAGTTGAATCTCTTGGATAACATTGGCAATTGTAAAAGTCTTACCTGAACCAGTAACCCCAAGCAATGTCTGAAACTTATTTCCTCTCTTAACTCCCTCAATTAGTTTTTGGATTGCCTTTGGCTGGTCTCCTTTTGGCTCATACTTAGCTGTAAGCTCAAACCTCATATTTTATCATTATAATTACTTTTTAAGACCTGTCAACAATTTTTCCTGCTTGTTTCTCTCTCATCTCTTGAGAATTTTAGAATCTTTTCAATGATTTTGACAATGATATTGTTGTTTTTGAACAAAAAAGTGTTCAGATTTATTCCTAAAAAACAGTCTCTAAAAAAAGTCTTGACATTTATATTAAGTGATAGTATAGATGAAAAAAGATGTATATTTGCAGAAATTCTTGAAAATAAACCAATGGGGGCGAGTGGCGGAATGGCATACGCAACGGACTTAAAATCCGTCTCTCTTCAAGAGATTGAGGGTTCGAATCCCTCCTCGCCCAGTTTTTTGAAAATAGTAACAGAGGAATATTTTTCTCTGTTTGAAAAGGAGGTATTATGCGAAAGCTGTTTCCAATATTCATTTGTTTGTTTGTCATTGGGTGTATGAAAGATAAATTTCCACCACAACAGTTTATGCTTACAGGAGCAGTTAGAGTCCACAATGAAGTGAAAGAAAAATCGAAAGTGGTGTTTGAGGTTTGCAAAGGCATAGAATGGCTTAATCCAGATAAGACGTGGAATACAACTACCGATAAATGGGGCAACTATAAAATTGTAGTCTCAAGCGATTGGTTTGGATGTTATTATAGGGTTAAAGTAAGTGCCGTAGATAAACATAATAATTTTTTCGCTTCTGAGTGGGAGTATGGAATTGTTAATTTCGGCGAAAGCAAAAAAGACTTCTGGCTTGGAGAAAAGAAAAAGGAAGAAGAAAAGAAAAAAAGACGAAGGAGACGGAGATATTAAAAACACTGAACCCTCAACAAAAAGAAGCAGTTCACGATACTGATGGCTATTTGCTTGTCCTTGCAGGAGCGGGAAGCGGAAAAACAAGAGTCCTCACCTATAAAGTAGCCTGGCTTATTGAAAATCTCCGAATAAAGCCATGGGAAATCCTTGCTGTCACATTTACCAATAAAGCTGCTAATGAGATGCACTCAAGAATCGAGTCTCTCATAGGCAAAGCAGCTACAAAAGTCTGGATTTCCACATTCCACTCATTTTGTGCCAGAGTCCTCAGAAAATACGCAGAAATACTCGGATACTCCAGAGATTTCACAATCTATGACGCATATGACTCTAAAAGCCTAATAAAGCGAATCATCAATGACCATTCCATAAACCTCCAAATCTCGCCAAAAGCAATCGCAGGAAAAATAAGCAAAGCCAAAAATCGCCTCATATCACCCGAAGATTACTCTGAGTCCGATGACTTCAGAGCCCCTCTCATAAAAACAGTATATGAGCTCTATCAAGAAACCCTGAAAACAAACAATGCTATGGACTTTGATGACTTGCTCGTCAACGCCTATGAAGTCCTCAACCGAAGCAATGAAGCACTCTTAAGATTCTCATTCAAGTATATCCTTGTTGACGAATATCAGGACACAAACCACATCCAATATGAATTGCTAAAACTCCTTTCAACGAAACACAATAATCTAACTGTAGTGGGAGATGAAGACCAGTCAATTTATGGGTTCAGAGGAGCTGATATTGGGCATATCTTGCGATTTGAGAAGGATTTCCCAGACGCCAAACTCATACGGCTTGAAGAAAACTATCGCTCTACCGGGCTCATACTCCAGGCAGCATCTCAGGTCGTCAGCCATAATAATTATAGAATCGGGAAAGAGCTCTGGACTAATAATCCTGATGGTGAGCCACTCTCTCTCTTCACGGCTCCAGATGCCTCTCGAGAAGCTTATGAGCTTGTTAATACAATTAAGGGACTCTCACACCCTCTCAATGATTTCGTAATCCTATACCGCACAAATGCTCAGTCAAGAGTCATTGAAGAAGCTTTCCGACTTTCTAACATCCCCTATACAATAGTTGGCGGAATAAGATTCTATGAACGCAAGGAGATAAAAGACGCTTTGGCTTACTTGAGAGTCCTTATAAACCCACAGGACTCGGTAGCTTTTAATAGAATAATTAATACCCCACATCGTGGAATAGGTCCTGGCACCCTGCAAATCTTATCTCAATTTGCTGAAAAACAAGATACATCGGTTTACTTTGCATTAAAAGAAGTGGATAAAATTGAAAGTATCTCGACAAGGAGGAAAAAAACACTCAAAAAGTTCTTCAAACTTATGGAGTCCCACCGCAAAAAGATAGGCAAGCCAGACAAGTTAATCGACACTATACTTCACGAAATCGGATACTGGGATAAACTTGAAGAGGAAGACACTCTGGAAACTCAATCAAGAATTGAGAACCTGCAGGAACTTATTAGAGGAGCTTCTGATTATTCCTCTCTGGATGAGTTCCTTGAAACCGTGAGTTTATTTACGAACATAGATAAATGGGATGACACTCAATCATACATAACTCTTATGACTGTTCACAATGCAAAGGGTCTTGAATTCCCGATTGTCTTTATTACAGGACTTGAGGAGGGTTTATTCCCTCACAGCTTATCTCTTAATAACGAAGTAGAACTTGAGGAGGAGCGAAGACTTTTCTATGTTGCACTCACAAGGGCAAAGGAAAAAGTTTATTTATCTTATGCTCTTGACAGAAAGGGATATGGATACTCTTTAAAATCAAGATTCCTTGATGAAATCCCACCTGAGCTAATTGAGGAAAGCAGTATTTACTCCAATCTCTAATCCCTAATCTGCAAACCCTTAAACCCTTAAACCTTTAAACCTTTAAACTCTTATTATAATTTTTCTTTTCTCTGTGCTCTCTGTGGTTTATAAACTCTTCAACTTCTTAACTCTTAACCCTTTGTGATTAAAAAACTGTGTCATTAAAAAAGAATTGACAAATCAGGAAACTGTAGTATAATAACTAAGAATGGGCAAGAGATTTATTGGTTCTTTAATCCTTTTATTTGCTATACCTTCTTTCGCTCAAGCGGATTCAATTGTGAGGGTGGGAGCGTGTAAGACAGCATATCATCCCAAGAGTCTTATAGTTAGAGACAGCTTGCTTTATCTTGCTGATGGAGGGTCTTTTGTGGTGATTGATGTGAGTGATCCTACCAATCCATGGGTTAGGAGTGTGCTTGAAGATCCCTTTGGAATTACACCCGAGGTTGTAGGTATAAATGTGTTTGCAAAAGATACATTAGCCTATATAAGAGAAAATGAGGTTTTTGCGATCATTAATATTGTTGATCCAGATTCTCTATTCCTTATTAAAGCAATTCTAATTCCTGGATGTATGGGAGACCCCAGAGGACTTTTTGTGGCAGATACAATAGCTTTCTTGGCAAATATGAATCATGGTATTATTATATGTGATATAAAGGATCCTACAAATCCTTCTTGGGTAGATACTTTCTCCACTTATTGGGCCATAAATTTAACAATGAGAGATTCAATACTTTTCATTGCTGATTTGGATAGTGTTTTAATTGTAAATGCAAAGAACCCTATGAATCTTCAGAGAATAAGCTCAGTGCCTTCTCTTGAACTGAAAGGGACTCATGGACGTATCTATGATGTAGCTGTACGAGGAGATTATGCATATTTTACAGTAAACTGGTATTGGAGTCCCGGGAAATTAGGGATAGTAGATATATCTGATTTAAAAAATCCAGAGATAATTGGAGAAGTAAGAGGACTTAAGGGAGCGCCAGTGGCAATTGACTTAGAAAACGATTATGTATATATTGCTGCTTCTTGGGCTGAGTCTCGTAAAGAGAAAGGTGTAAGAGGAGGTATAAGAGTTGCTGATATTGCAAACCCCGATAGTGCTTCATTAACAGTAAGTTATGATACTCCGGGAAATCCTAAGGATGTTTATGTAGTAGGAGACCTTATTTATGTTGCTGATTATGATAGCGTTCAGATACTCAGGCATATATGCTCAGGAATTGAGGAAAGAGAGAAGTTAAAATTACAAAGTGTAGAGTTAAAAGTTTATCCGAATCCATTTAAGAGACAAGTGGCTATTGAGTTCACTGTCCCATTCTCTGCCAATGCGTGTTTAGAGATTTATGATGCAGTAGGCAGGAAAGTTCGCACCTTATATAACGGCATATTATGGCATACAACATTTAAGTTTTATTGGAACGGGAAAGACGACTACGGGAAAGAAGTTGCAGTAGGCAAGTATTTTGTTACTCTCACACCGGAAGGTTTATGGGCTCCAACAGGAGAAGAAATTATCTATCTAAAGTAAATCTGCGTTCATCTTTGTGCCCTCTGTGTCTTTGTGGTTAATTATTTATTTTTTGCAATCTGTAATTTGTAATCTGCAATAAACTCTCAACTCTCAACTCTTAACTTTTTCATTTGACTTTACCAGAAAAGCTATTAGTATTCTCCATATTATGGAAGCAGACAAAAAGGCAATGAACAAAATAAAAAAGGGATTGAGAATTTTCCTTATAATCACTGTTATAAGCGTCATAACTATCCTAACTGTTACAGTCAAAAAAGAAACCTTCTTAAGCTTAAAACAAGTAAGCCCTTTATTCCTCACGCTTACATTAGCCGTTTGCCTATTCCGAATGTTCCTTGAATGCCTGAGATTGCAAACACTTACTTGGGCATTTGGAAACTCAATTAACCTGAAGTCAAGTGCAGAATTTACTATAGGAGGATATTTCCTTTCGCTCACTCCTTTTGGAGCAGGTGGCTTGCCTATGCAGATTTATATTCTTATGAGAGAGAAATTCTCATTTGGCGAATCAGGAGCTGTTATTGCATTGAGAGGAATTACTTCTCTTATCGCTTTTGCTTTCGGCATACCCATACTAATTAGCTCCCGTGCCATTTTTGATGGAGCAGGAATTAGAATCCTATCAGGATATCTTATAACTATTTATGCTATATTCCTCATTCTGTTTGTTCTGGTAATGTTAAGAACGGATAGAGTTAAGTATCAACTCTCGAGATTCAGTAAATTCCTTATCCGCCACAGAAAGGAGAAATTGGCAAATTGGATAAATAAACTTTGTGATGAACTCAAGAGATTCAAGTTCGGATTCAAAAAATGCTGGAGCAAAGGAAAGTATAAACTTATACTTACAATCTTTATCTCAGTAGTTTCGCTCTTTTTTTATATCCTCATAGCTCCTTTGCTCTTTAAGGGACTTGGAGTATCAGCTCCAATTATGAAAACAGCAATAATTCAACTTATCCTTACATTTGTATTGATGTTTGCACCAACTCCGGGGGCTTCAGGAATTGCAGAAGGAGCAGGATTCGCACTTTTTCAGGGTATTTGTATGAAACAAGAACTGCTTGGTATTTATGTTGTGTTATGGAGATTTTTTACCTATTATATAGGAGTAATTATTGGCGGACTTATTATCTTAAAAATGTTAGTCGGACATAAAACCTTTAAACCCTTGAACCCTTGAACCTTTGAACCCTTGAACCTTTGAACCCTTGAACCTTTGAACCCTTGAACCTTTGAACCCTTGAACTCCTAACATCTGACCTCTGACCTCTGACATAATGAAAGTATTAGGTATAATCGGAAGCCCTCGTAAAGAAGGAAATACTGATATACTCGTATCAGAAGTCCTTAAAGGAGCCAGTAGGGACGTTCAATTGAACGCCCATACAATAGAGAAAATATACTTAGATGACTTTCGGTTGTTTCCTTGCAAGACCTGCGGTAAATGCAAGACCACCGGAGTATGTGTCCAGCCAGATGATTTTAATCTAATTCTTGAGAAGATAAAAGACTCATCTGCCATAGTGCTTGGTTCACCTGTATATTGCAAGACCGTTACAGCCCAGACAAAAATCCTTATTGATAAAATAGACTCCAGCCAAATTATCGTCTCTTCCACTTCAGATGGAAAAACCAAGTTCTCACGCCGTATCCGAACTAACAAAAAAGGTGTAATTATTTGTATAGGAGACTTATCAGGACTAAATACAGTGAAACAATCTGCTGGAGTTATGAGATGTTTATTTCGTGACCTGAGCATTGAGGTCATAGATGAAATATTAGCAAACAAGCTCAGCGAAAAAGGTGATGTCTTGAAGAACAAGCCCATTTTACAACAAGCTTTTATAGCAGGAACTAAATTAAGATAGGAGTCTGTCTGAAAGTCCTTCTTAGACAGAAGGTAGCCATTTGACCATCTTGTGAAACGACACCAAAGAACACTATTCAAATATCTGCCAGTTCTCTTTCCATCTCTTAAACCTGTTTATAGCTTCACGCTTGCTCCCAGCACATAGAATTAATATTACTTAATTATTCTCGGAAGTAATTTACTCACAACCCTATCTGCCATTTCTATCAAGTCTTCTCTTTCCCCACTTGAGCTTCTTCCTATTTCCTCTGCCATCACTTTTGCTGTCCCAACATCAATTACCTTACAAGTAATATTTACTTTATCGCCTACCCGTGTTACTTCACCAATTACCACAATCTCTGCTTCAGCCAATCTGCCTATTTTTACATAGTCTTCTACTGTAAAATCCTCTTCTTTCTTGCTAATGTTCGCTTCTGTCGTAGCATTTTGTAACTTCCCACCTTTCACTGCCTTGAATTTGTCTGTTTTACCAAAACCAGCTTTTATATACCCACTAACATATGTCCCATGACGATATTCCCTTGCCTCACGGGTGAGTTCCTCAAACTTAAATACCCAGAAGAGAGTCTTTTCCTCTTCTTCTGTTTCTCTCACCACCGGAGCAAAGTCTTTGTTCAATTCCAATATCACTTCCTCGGTAAGGTCCAGCCCTTCTTTTGTATATACAACACCCGTTGATGCTACATCAAATATTATTGTGTAGTCTCCCTTTTCCCCAAATTCTTGTAAGATTAAATTCACTTTATCAATAAAGGGTTTCATTAGCTCAACATTCTTCTGCTTTGCCAATCCTTCTTGCCCCCATATTCTTTGAATGAACTCCTCATACTCTATTTGAAGTTGCTCTATATCCTGTCGCTTTCTTAATCTGGCATCTTCTGAAAGCATAAGACTTTGGGAATCAAACTCTTTTATAGAACTTTCTATCTTCTGCTTCTTTGCTATGGCTTCTTCTTGCCATTTTGCGAGTTCCTTTTCAAGTTTCTGCTTAAGTTCGTTCTTTCCCCTATATTCTTCAAGAATCCGATTTGAGTCTATATGCCCTATCTTTACATCACCTGAAATAGTCACAGGTGTAGCTATTAAAAGTAGGAGTAAGCTCCCGCTCACAATTTCCTTTAATGGCAAATTCCTGCTTGCCTCCTTCGGAGAATCCTGTGGACAACATTTAACCCTCACCCATTTCCAAACTCTTAACTCTAAACTCTTAACTCTAAACTCTTTCTTCATTTTTCCTCCTCCTTTGGCTTCCTCGCCAGTGTTTCTAATTCTATACCTCCTTCCCTGCTTGTCAATATTTTTTCTAAAGATTTCTGACAGGTCACAGACTCTACGAGAATAATCTCAATGTTTTTATGTATTGTCGTAGGATAGAATTTTCTTCTGTGTGATTCTGTGGCTTATGTATTCTATTCTAATATTATGAATTTCTGCGTAGTCTTGAATCTCCCACTCTTAAGCTGAATGAAGTAAATACCCTTCTTGTAGGGGCAGGATTTATCGTGTCCACCCATTAGCTCAATCTCGTGATGTCCTGCACCAACTTCTCCATCCACAAGGGTCTTTACCAATCTTCCTCCCAAATCATAAACCTTGAGAGTTGTTAGTTGAGAGTTACGAGTTGTTGGTTCATCAGGCAACTCATATCTGATAATCCCAGACCCAACTACTGGATTCGGATAAACCTCTAAACTTATGCCTATTGCCTTATGCCTATTGCCTGTCTCTTCCTCCACTCCTGCATCAGAAATCCTTATAAGATAGACATCACCAGAGTCAGCACCAAAAGAAACTGTCAATCCTGCGATTATAAAGCCCCTGCTTGCACACTCTTGAACAGACCTGCCACACTCAAAGTCAGTTCCTCCATAAGTTTTTGTCCACAAAGAGTCACCATCTGCATCTGTCCTTATAAGCCAGACATCATAAAAACCAGCACCAAAAGAAAATGTCTCTCCTGCAATTATAAATCCCCCACCTGCACATTCTTGAACAGAATTGCCCCCATCACAGCGAGTTCCTCCATAAGTTTTAGTCCATAAAGTATCACCATTTGCATTTGTCCTTATAAGATAGACATCACCAGAGCCAGCACCAAAAGACCATGTCCATCCTGCAATTATAAAGCCACCGCTTACACACTCCTCTACAGAATAGCCATAATCAGAGATAGTTCCGCCATAAGTTTTAGTCCACAGTGTATCACCATCTGTATCTGTCCTTATAAGCCAGACATCATTCTCGCCAGCACCAAAAGACCCTGTCCGTCCTGCAATTATAAAACCACCTTCTGTACACTCTTGGACAGACTTGCCATAATCATCGTCAGTTCCGCCATAAGTTTTAGTCCAGAGAGTATCACCATCTGAGTTTGTCCTTATAAGATAGACATCGTAACCGCCAGCACCGAAAGACCGTGTCGCTCCTGCAATTATAAAACCACCGCTTGCACACTCTTGAACAGAATTGCCATAATCATAGCTACTTCCTCCATAAGTTTTTGTCCACAGGGTATCAGGTGCCTGTGCAAATAATTTTGTGGGAAAGGTTTCCAAACCTTGAAAACCTACTAATAATAAAACAGTGATAAAAAATCTCTTAACCATTTGTCTTCCTACAGTTTTGTGGGAAAAGGTTCCCAGCCTTGAAAATATTCCTTGCACTCTGCAACTTATCACTTTTTCCATCACATTCTTCTTATCTTTCGGGACTAGGAAGTCCCTCCCACAGAAAAAGTCCCTCCTTGATAAATTATAATCAGGACTTGGAAGTCCCTCCCACAGTTTTGTGGGAAAGGTTTCCAAACCTTGACATATTACTCCAAATCATATTTGCTTTTCCAATAAGGATATTCCTTTGGATTATCAACAATTCCTGCCCTTACTGGATTATACCAGCAATATTCTATAATCTTATATAAACTTTCATCTTTTCTTATCAAATGGTCATAATACTGGTCTTGCCAGATAGAATTTTTTATTCCTATCCTTTGTCTTATTCTCCTTCCAGTAAATTGCTTTAGAGTCTTTAACACTTCTGCTAAAGTTTTATCACCAGTAAGTTGAAAAACAAGGTGAACATGGTCAGGCATCACAATACAGAAATGAAGGTCAATATACCCTTTTTCCACAAGCCAATCAAGAGCATTGAGGAAAATTTGGGCATTCTCTTTATCAAGAAAGATTTTCTGCTTGTTATGACAACAGGTGGTGATAAAATAGAATGCTTCCTTTTGAGAAAATCTTCCTTTTCTTAATTCTCTTGAACCCTTTTCAGGGATTTTGATTTTCATATCTTATCGGGACTAGGAAGTCCCTCCCACAGAAATCTCTCCCACAGAAGTCTCTCCCACTAGGAAGTTCCCACAAATGTTCTTGTCCACAGTGTATCAGGTGCCTGTGCAAAGCAGTAAGGAGTAAGTAGTAGGGAGTACAAAGCAGTAATTAGTGATAAGAGATTAGAGATTAGTTTTTGGGCTTGATAAATCAAGCCCCTACCAAATTGATTACTTTGAATTTTCACCGTATCCATAAGTTTCCTTGAGTTTTATTTCTGTCAGGCCGGGGTCGCTTTCAAAGTCCCGACCCTCAATTTTCTTGTTGTCCTTTGTTGTAATCAAAACCTTTTCTTTAGTTTTAATCTTGCCAAGTTTATTTACCCAATTCAAAGACTGGGTCTCAAGTTCTGCACCCTCCACTCCTATAACCTTTACATTCCCCATTGCCTGCATATCGTTGGTAGCTGTAGCAAGGACACCGCTGTCTGAAACAAGAGTTGAATGAGGAGCTCCTTCCTTGTAAAATTGGAGTGTGACTTTATAGACTACTGTTTCGTTTTCGTATAAGAGTGCCTTATTTGCATTTAGGCGGAAATTTGGAAGCCCTTCAAGAGTCTCAACAAGCTCAAAGTTCTTTATGATTTGCTCTACTTCTCTTTGGGGGAGAGGAGATTCTTTCTCCTTTTCCTTGCATCCGAGAATAAAAAGTAGACAGTAGACAGTAGACAGTAGACAGGGAAGAAAAATCCAATAATCCCATTTCAATTTCGCATTTTTCATTTTCATATATATATGATAAATTTTTCCAGAAAAGTCAAGAGGAAAAAAATTAAGGGGTTAAAGGTTTAAGCGTTGAAGGGTTTAAAGGTTTAAGAGTTTAAGGGTTAAAAGGTCTGAAACTATCCATACAAGCTCATAAACACATACAAAAAAGTTTTAAAGTAATAATCTATGTCTTGCTCCATTATATCCCCGAAAATCAGCAAATTTGCAAAGCAACTGGAAATTGCTACTTGTTGGTGGGGAATCTGAATCTGTTTTTTGCTATGGGGTGAAATGTTGAAGAGTTCAAGGGTTTGAGAGTTGAAGAGTTAAACTCTATTTTGTAAATTGAACTGGGGATGGAAAACCTGCCATTCTCTGCAATGACCCTCATCTGAAGTAATAACTTGGTATATCCTATTTCATTTAAATTCTTTTCAACTATCTTCCCATTTTTCCTGAATTTTATCTTTTCAATCTTAACCTCTGTTGGAGAAGTTGAGAGAGGAGCTATCGTTATAATATTTGGGTCTCCTTTCCAAGAAGTTATCTTCTTTGCCCAAATTTGCACTACACACCTGTCAGGATAATCTTCAGGCAACCAAATATTGAACTTAATATCCTTGGTCCATTTACTAAGTGGAGGTAAATCAGTAGATGGCAAAGGAGGTTTGGGTTTTCCAAAGATTGGTTTTTCAAGAGGTGCAAATCCACATGCTATTAGCAGTCCATTTACAGACATATAAGCAATCTTCCCTGACATCCAATTCCCTATTGAATTCATTAATCCAGTCTTGCTATTATTCTTTATCCTTCTATCCTTTTTAGCATACTCTTCCCACAATGCCCAGTTCTCAAAACTCATATATGCCCAAGTTTTCGTGAGAAAGGTAAAAGTTTCTCTTATTTTTACCTGAGCCAATGAATTACCCTGCTTCTGCTTCCCTTTCTTTTTCCTGACAACAGGAACCCCCTTCCAGTAATAAAAAGTCTTGTCTCCTATCGAACCCCTTATCTCAGTTATCAACCCACTCGTCTTATATTTAGCCATTTGTTTATATTATATATAGATTTGTTGTTTTGTCAAGTAAAAAAGCAAGAAAAATCGTAAAAAATTAAATTGACATTGATTTATTTGTATTTATAAATTTAGACAAATCGTGGATAAGAAGGTAATCTTGCATATTTGTTGTGCTCCCTGTGCTACGGAAGTTGTTGAAAGCTTGAGAAGAAAAGGATATGAGGTAACAGGATTCTTTTATAACCCTAATATATATCCTAAGGAAGAGTATGCCCTGAGATTAGATAATCTTCATAAACTTGCATCTTGTGTGGATTTGCCCTTCTTTGAAGGAGCGTATAATACAAGAGATTGGTATAAAGAGATTCAAGGTTCAAAAGTTCAAAGGTTTAAGGGTTCAAAGGTTCAAGGGTTGGAAGCTGAGCCTGAAGGTGGTGAAAGATGTAAGATTTGTTATCGGATGAGACTTGATTACACAGCACGAATTGCTAAAAGCAAAGGATATAAAGTTTTTGCTACGACTCTTACGGTATCACCATATAAACTCTCCAAGATAATAAACCCAATTGGTGAGGAAGTGGGGGAGAGGCATAAGATAAAATTCCTTGCAGAAGACTTCAAGAAGCAAGATGGGTTTAAGCGTAGCGTGATGCTATCCAAGAAATATGGGCTATACCGTCAGTCATATTGTGGGTGTGAGTTTAGCTTAGGAAATGAAGGTTTAAGGGTTTAAAGGTTTGAGGGTTTAAATGAAGAAGAACTGGGTACTGGCTGAATCTGTTTCAGAAGATAAAGTTGAGAGACTCTCAAATGCTTCAACTCTGTTCAACATAAAAGAGCTTGGCATATCTAAAATTGCATCCGAGATTCTCGTATCCCGAGGATATATGGAGCCGGAGGAGGCAGATAAATTCCTCAACCCCAAGATTGAAGACCTTCATAGTCCCTTTTTAATGCCCCAGATGGAACAGGCAGTTAATCGGATAACGCAGGCAATAAAAGCAAAAGAAAAGATATTAATCTACGGGGATTATGATGTTGACGGAACTACAGCCGCAAGCTTACTCTATAATATATTCAGGAAATTTGGCTTAACCACGGAAGTTTATATCCCTAATCGCTTAGCAGAAGGATACGGACTAACCGAGAAAGGCGTTGAATATTGCTCAAGCTCTTATGTAAACTTGATAATTACAGTTGATTGTGGAGTAACTAATGTTGAGGAGGTTAGTTTTTTGCAGGATAACGGCATAGATGTGATAGTAACTGACCATCATGAGTCGGAGGATAAATTGCCCCCAGCTTTTGCGATTCTTAACCCAAAAGTTGGTGGGGGATATCCATTTCGTGAGCTTTGTGGGTGTGGGATAGCATTTAAACTTGGTCAGGCGATTTATGAAAGACTTGGACTTGAGACTCAGGAACTTATGAATTGTCTGGATTTAGTTGCTCTTGCTACAGTGTGTGATGTAACTCCTCTTGTTGAGGAGAATCGCATAATTGCGAAATACGGGATGAAAACTTTAGCCAATACCCAAAATACTGGCCTTCAAGCTTTGCTTGAGTCTGTAGGGCTTAAAAATCACTCTATTGATACAAGGCACTTAGGATTTGTGTTAGGTCCGCAAATAAATGCTCGGGGCAGATTGGGTGAAGCAAAAGATGTAGTTAAACTTTTTACTACTGCGGATAGGGGAGAAGCAGATAAAATTGCCAATAAACTCAAACAAGAAAATATAGAGAGACGGTCTATTCAGGAAAAGATTCTGGAAGAGGCACTTCAAGAAGTTGAAAAGATAGATCTTTCCGAGAAAAAGGCAATAGTTCTTGCAAAAAAAGGATGGCATCCCGGGGTGATAGGAATCGTGGCTTCAAGATTGGTAGAAAAGTTTCATAGGCCGGCAATTCTTATAGATGAAGATAGTGGCAGGGGGTCGGGGAGGTCTATATCGTCATTTCACCTGTATAATACTTTGTCCCAATGTAAAAAACTTTTAACCAACTTTGGAGGACATCAGCTTGCCGCAGGACTCACTATCGAGCCCAAGAATATTCAATTATTCAAAAAGGAATTCGAGACCCTTGCTTTTTCTCAATTGATGTCTGAGGAATTAACACCTAAGTTTTTTATTGATAAGGAGATAACCCATCAAGAAATAACTGAAGATTTATTTAATGAAGTTCGCAGATTTGCTCCTTTTGGGGTTGGGAATCCGAGACCTGTTTTTCTAACGGAAAGATTACAGGTGGTTGGATATCCTAAAATAGTTGGGAAAAACCATATAAAATTTAAAGTGCGTGGCGAGAGGCATACAGGCATTAAAGCAATAGGTTTTAACCTTGGGGGAATTTCAAAGAATTTGGCTACAGGTCAGTACATAAACTTAATTTACTCGCTTGACAAAGAACGGTATCGTGGAGAATCCAATATATTGTTAAAAGTTAAAGATATTGAGATTTCAACACAAAAGAACCACAGAGAACACAGAGAAAAAACTTGAACCACGAATTACACGAATGAGTTTTTTTAACCGCAGATGAACGCAGGTAGACACAGATTTTTACAAGACAAGATAATCACTGCAGAGACGTAGAGAAAAGAAAAACTTGACATTTGTATATCTTTCTATATTATTAAATAATGGCTAAAAGAGTTAGGAAAAAGGAACTCAAAAAAGATAAACTCGTAGAAGAAGGAACAAGATTTTTTTTCTATCTTACCAAGAATAAAGCTAATATTGTTTGGATAATTGGAGTGATTTTGTTAGTTTGCATAGGAGGGGCATATTTCTACCGAACCATTCAAACTCGGCATAAAAGGGCAGAATTTGAGGAAAGAGAGGCAATTACAATCTACGGGACTGGTAATATCAGAGAAGCCCTTACCAGATTTGAAGATATTTCGCAATTATATTCTAAAACCACATCCGGCATAAATTCTCTTTACTGGTTAGGCAATATATATTATTTTCAAGGGCAATATCAAGAAGCGAGGGAGTTTTTTGAGAACTATATAAATAAAGGAAAAGACCAAATTCTTCTGCAAGGTGCATTGCTTGGACTCGGAGACACTTATTTCCAGAAAGAAGATTATTTTCAGGCATCCCAAAAATACGAAGAACTCACAACCAAATTTCCGAATTCCTCGCTTATCCCCAAAGCCCTATTTCAATTAATTAGATGTTATCAAGTCCTTAATCAACTAAACGATGCGAAAGAAACCCTGCAAATCCTTTCGAAGAATCACCCATCCTCCCATTATACCCAAAAATCCCAAAGTCTGATAATAAATCTTATGTAAACTAAAAGAAGATGGGTCTTGGTTTGTTGCGACATAAGGGATTATATGGTATGCCTTTCACGGTAGGTAAGTATTTCTGAAAAATGGCACACAGATTCTCGCAGATTAGAAAGATAGTCGCAAATTTGAATGGAATAAACTATAAAAGTCTATTGATAAGATACAAGATACTTATTCATCTTCGGAGAATAAACCATTCTGCACATAACAGTAGAATAATCAAGAAAATAGAGAACCAATATTGACTTAGATTAAAGTGAGATTTGAATTTTCCCGGTTTTAATTTTATATCTAAATCCTTTATATTATCTACATATCTACCTCCGGAGACCTGTGATAGAGCACGCAAGAAATTGCGGTCCGATGCAAGTTCCTGAAGCTCAACCTGCGATGTTACAAGGAATTCTCCTTCTACATAAGTTTTCTCTTGCATACTTGCTTTATATTTATATTTTCCGGGAGGCAAGAAGTCAATAGCACCTTCATAATTACCATCTCCAAGTGAGTAAAGAAAAATTGATTTTATATCTGTTTTTTGCTCTGAAATTATCTTAACAGTAATTTTGGAATTTGGGTCTGGCTTGTAGTCAGGAGTATAAGCTTGAGCCTTAAACACTACCCTCTCCCCTGTTTCATAAATTTGGTCTGTTTCCATAAAAAGAGGAGATAGTTCTTTTCGTATAGTAATAAGTCTTATGAGTTTATTCCAGAATTTAATCTCTGACTTAAAACTCCATTTCCAGATATCTTCAGCTGCCATTCCTACTACTATTCCATCTCCATATTGTACTTTTGCAATTAAAGGATTACCTTCTGATGTAGCACATAAAACTCTTGCAGCCCCTTTAATCCCTTTGACTTTATGTATTTCTTCTAATGGCGGAAGTTCTTTTCTACCGAAAACATCAAAATCTACAACTTTTATAGGATATTTGTTTTCTTTTGTTCCTGAATCAAGGATAAGCGGTGAAATATGCTTGCAAACTTTGCCAATAAGAATAACTCCTGTACCTTTATCCACAAGTTTCTCTATTGCAGGATATTCAAAGTTATTTAAGATAATCACATCGTATGGAGTATGAAAATCCGGCGAATTGGTGATTCCATCACGAGACAACCACTTTCCTTCTTTTATCTTTATCCACCAGTTAAAGTCAATACGATGGTCCTGAGCAACTTCAAGTCTTGTAAACTTGAAGTTCCAATTTGGTGATTTGCCAAACCATCCTACTTTTATACGCGACTTAAGTGCAAAAATCCCAAACTCTCTCTTGTTGTTCTCTTCATCTATCTCACCAGGGAGTGCAGAAATGTTAATTTCATAAAAATGTGTCCCAGCACTTCTTGGAGTTACACTTAATTCAATTTCACCTTGCATTCCGTTTTTAGGAAGTAATGCCCTTTTCTCTTGTAAGATACGACCATTTTCTTTAAGTAATATCTGAATATTTTGTTGCTTATATCCCGTATTTTCAAGACTTAACTTAATTGGTATATGGTCTTTGGTATAAACTATTTTGTTATATATGAGGTTTGAGATGCGGATATCCTTTAATATGGAATCGCCTATCCCAATAGTGTAAATTGGAATCCCTTTCTGTCGGGCTATTTCTATAGGGTCAGGGCCTGTATTATTAATGCCATCGGATAAAAGAAGATAAGCTGAGGGAGTTAGAGCTTGAAGTAGAGCATTTCCTATATTAGTAAGCTTTCCATTGGCAGTTAAACTATCTTTATTTGCGGGATATGCGTGGGTATCAAATCCATAAATCTTTTTCTTGAGTTTGATTTCAGGAAGTATTTGGTCTACTTTTTTAAGCCTCTCCCCTACTCCCATTGATTTTGATGTATCAATCAGAACAAGAAGCCAGGGTTTTCCCTTAAGAGTAAGCTTGAAAAGTGGCTCAAAGATACATCCGAGGATCAGGAAAAATGAACAAATCCTTAAGAGTTTTGTGAGGTTTTTTTCCTTCTTAAGTAGAAAAGTAAGGGCAACAATCCCTAAAAATACGATAATGAAATAGAAAGACACTAATATCTGATTTTAAATTGGACTCCTGTTCTAATACCTTCGTCAGTTCTTTCTCCAACAAAAGAGCTATATTTCCAAGGACTATACTCTGCTTTAAAATTATGCTTTGAGGGAGAAAAAAGGTCATTAGTATAACTTACATAGAGGTCTTTAAGTATATATTTACCTATATTGAATCTTGCAGTTTTTTCTTCTCCAAATAATTCTGCTTCAAGTCTTAAAACATCTACTCCTATTTGTGATTTTAAATCATCAGGGACAATTTCGTTTAAGATTAAGGAAGAAACAACTTTAAGACCCACTGTTTGTGCATATTGAGATTTTTGAAGTTTTAATAGGTCTCCTGCTTTCATGTTAAGTGAAAGTAAGCTTATTATATCTTCCATAGGCATAGGAGGAGAAGATGAAAGACTGACCTCAGGGCTCCTCATTGTCCCGGTTACCTGAAGTTTTATAGTGCTTACAGTGTCTTGTCTTGTTATACTTGTATCTATAGATGTATCTGCTATCGTATAGTTAACTGTAGTTGATGCAGACAAATCTATCTTTGGATTAATATCGGGTGAGTTTGTGAACTCAAATTCTCCTCTGTCAATTCTAAACTGTCTTTCAAATATACCTTTGAATGAATAAGAAAAATATCCTTCTTTTATTTTCGTATTACCTGAAATGAAGAAATCTTCTTTTTCTTTTTTCACTTTAACTTTCCCTTCCAATTCTGCATCAACCATTGAGTTTTTTATCCAAACTTTGTTCGGAAAATTTACTGTTAAATCATAATCCAAAGGATTTTGTAGATTAACTGAGACTTGTTTTTTGAATGGCATAGACACAATTGCTTCCTTCACTTCTATGTTTCCCTTTAATTCAGGATTCTTGATAGACCCTTCTAAAGATAAATTAGTTGATATAGTTACATCCACATCTTCAATAGACCTTATTCTTAAGTTCTTTGCATAAATATCAAGGTTTAATTTTTCAGGAATTTGAATACTTCCTGCTATCTTAACAAAACCATCAGATGTTTTTCCTTCGAAAGAGTTTATATGTATTTTATTTCCTTCAAAATTTAGCTTTCCCACAGGCCTCTTTAAAGTTGTGCCAAGAACTTTGACATTCATACTCTCTCCACTGAAGCACAAGCTTCCATATAGTTTTGGCTCTTTTATCTTTCCTTTAATCCGCAATTTTCCATCAATGCTTCCTTTTTTTATTTCAGCAAATTTGCGGTAGAGAAAGAAAATATTCTCACCAAAATTTGAGAAAGTTAGATTTATATCCATTGATTTATTTGATATGGAAAACGGAATTGCAACCGGAAACTTGCCGGATATTTTTGCAGTTCCCTTTCCTTTAGTAATCTCTCCTCTTTCTACATGAAGATAATGGTCTTTATATAATAAGACAGCAAATATTTTATCTACCGCTACACCTGTATAAGAAAAGTTATTTATCTCGGAAACCAAAGAAATTATTGGACTTTGAATACTTCCATTAACATTACAGGTGAAATATGCGTTTCCCTCTAAAATATCAGAGAAACTGTGGAGGTCTAAATTTCTACCTACCATTGCAAGAGCAAGTTTGTTTTTGGAAGCCAAACCTCTTACTTGAACCAGCGAATCATTTACTAATAATTCACAAGCGTTAATATTAAGTTGGTTTTTCCTGAATTCAATTTTAATATCTTTATTATTTGAGACTCGCATATCAGGAGAAGAGAATGAAAAAGTGCGAATCACAAAAGCATTTTCATATTCATAACCTTTAACTTCTAAATTTATAGAACCATCCCGAGCTTTAATTTCATAGTTTCCCCGCCCTGAACTTGTGCTAAATATACCTCTACAACTCTCAAATTTATTTCCGTACAAATCTAAATTCGCAAGGTTTATCTCTCCTTCTCCTTTCGGAGGAAGCAAGTTCTCAAGATTTAAATTCCCAGAAAAATAATCACTCTTTATCTTGCCAGATTTAAAATCTTTTATATAAAATGTTCCAAAGACACCTGGGTTTTTAATATTGCCTTGAATTGTAAGCTCAAAATTCGATACCCCTGAAACCTGTGAAGAAAACATTCCAACCTCCATATCTTTACCAATAAGTAAAAGATTAACTTCTTCTGGATAAACAGTACCTTGAGCCAAAATTTTACCCCCTTCATTCTCCATAGACAATGAAACAATCTTAACCTCTGAGGGCTTATACATAATGCGAGCTTTCATAGACTTTAATCTTTTAGTTTTTATACTTCCGGAGAGGTCAATTGCAAATTGAAATTCTTCTCCCTTACCCTCAATTTCTATTTTCCCAGCCAGATTAGATGGGACCCTTTTAGAAAAAAAAGCTAAATCTATTTGCTCACCCATTAATATAGCATGATACGAAATAGGCCTGGAATCTAAATCAATGCAAACATCTCCTGAAAAATTCATTTCTTCTAACTTCCATTCTTTTATTTTCAGTTTTAAATCCCTATTTAACAAAACGAAATCTGTATTCAAATTACCAATACAATGATTCTTATATTTTCCATTGTTAAATTGTGCCTTTCCTCTTATTGACAAGCTATCACCACACTTTACTATTTCTGCATCTAAATTTGCTATTCCTTTTAAGTTCTCGTCAATCTCTTGAGCTTGAATATTGTCCCCCTCAAGCTTAAAATTAAGAGAGTCAGAATTTAGTACACCGGAAATACTGACTTTTCCTCCAAAGACTCCAACGAATAACTCTTGAACTTCAATAAAGTCTTGAGTTAGGGAGAGTATGCCATTAACCTCCTCAACATTTATCAATTTCTCTTTTAATTCTATATTTACTTCTCCTCGCTTAATGTGTAATATTTGCTCTCCTTCTTCCTTTTCCAATGAACCACGAATGTCCGAAAACTCAACAGCCTTTATTTGCGGGATATTCAAAAGTAAGCCATTACTTAAAACAAAAGACTTTATGCTGAAAGGGGAAACTATAAGAGTATGTGCCGTATCACTCACATCTATTTCAATAATAGGAGCATCTATTTTAATCTTTTTTATTTCCTTTCTCATAATAGATATTGGAGTGTATCGCACTGAAATCCGCGAAGCATTAAAGACTTTGCCAAATTTTACTCCTCTCAGGTCAAGATGTGTAAATAAATTTCCACTTATCTTCTCAACCTTTAAGTCAGGGATTGAATTGATTCTATGTCTTATCCGTTCAAGAATAAATCCATTATAAAAAAGGATAAAGAATATTCCAATCAAAACAGGCAAAATAAGAATCTTTATCCAAAGTTTCACTTTCTTTTGCATTAGCTGGATTTTCCAGCTGTTTGTCTAACTTTCCCAGCTGTTTGTCTATCTCTTCCAGCCGATTGTCTATCTCTTCCAGCTGATTGTCTATCTCTCCCAGCTGTTTGTCTATCTTTCCCAGCCGATTGTCTATCTTTCCCAGTCGATTGTCTATCTCTTCCAGCCGATTGTCTATCTCTTCCAGCTGATTGTCTATCTCTCCCAGCTGATTGTCTATCTTTCACAGCTATCTGTCTATCTCTCATACTGATTTGACATTTGGCATTTCTAAAACATATACCCGATTCCAAAATACACTCGTCCATTGCCGAGGTCTGTCTCTAAGATTCTGTACCCATAATCAATTCGCAAAGGACCTATCGGAGTGCAATACCTTAACCCAAATCCTGCACCAAGTTTCATTCCTTTGGTTGTTACATCTTCTTTTTTCTCCCATATATTTCCTGTATCCATAAAATAGGCAAGCGAAAACTTCTTCCAAACAGGAATTCGAAACTCAATGTTCATAAGTCCTATCCAGTCTTTCCACTCTTCTGGAATATATATCATATCCGGATATCCTCTTATTGTATTTACCCCACCCAACGCAAACTTTCGCTCCAATGGTGCTTCTTTTAATATGCCACCAAACTTGATTCTTGTTGCAATGACATTCCTTAAAAAACGAATATTGAGTGAAAAATTAAATATGAACTTGTTAAATTTGAGATCTCCTCCTAATCCTGCATACTCATAAGAAAAGGACTGTATTCCTCCTATTCTGGGGTAAAAGATATCATCTCTTGTATCATACGAAATTGAAAAAATTGCCGAGTTCACTACTCCACCTGGTTCTTCAAGTTCTCCTTTGCTATCAATTCTTTCATAATTATAGATAAAAAATGCTTGAGTATATTTCCCAATATATCGTCCAATTCTGCCCTGTGCTCCTATATGAGTAAGTTGATAGGCAAGCTTTTCTGCAAAAATACTGTCCTGAATATAGAATTTATAAAAAGGTGCAAATTCCGCCTTAAAATGAGTGTCTAAAAAATAAGGCTCACGGTATGTAATATTTACTTCCACTTTCTGTAATTCTTCTATCTTAAATGGATTGAGTTCGTATTTGCCCAACATTCCTAAATTTTGCCCATTATTCCATAAATTTGCATGTCCCCATCCAATATCAAACCACGCTCGGTTAGGAGAACCATATCCTCCTCCAAACACTACCCATCTCGGAAGTTTCTCTTTCACTGAAAACACCACGTCCACCGTATCTTTTTTACTCTTCATTCCATTCAGTTCAAAGCTAACTTCCTCAAAGAGGTCAGTTCCGTAAATACGAGCTTGAGCAGTATGAAGTTTCCTCGGTGAATAAAAATCTCCCTTTTTAAATTGAATCTCCCTCCTAATTATTCCAATCCTTACACTCTCCAGTCCAGTTATTCTTATACCTCCAAACCTCACGAACTGATGTTCTCTGATTTGAAAACAGAGTGTTACTTCGTATGAGAGAGAGTCATCCACTTTATGTTCTACCTCTGCATAAGGATATCCATAATCAGCGTAAAGATCTGTAATTGCCCACTTTGCAACAAAAATACGTTCTTCGTCCAATGGGTTCTCAGCCTTCAATTTGATAATACGAGCTAACTTTTGGTCACTAAAAACCTCATTTCCTTCAATTTGAATCTCTCTTATATATGTCCTTAATCCTTCTTCTATATATATATCACATTTTATCAATCTACGCTCAAAATCAACTATGTTCTTGTCCAACTTCGTGATTTTTATATCTTTGAATCCATGATTCTTGTAAAAATTTGCGAGTCTCTTCTTGTCCATATTCGCTTGAAACTCATCATATATCTCTCTGCGAGTAGTGTGGATTACTTTCTTTAACTTTTTATCTGAAAAAGTGCGATTCCCGTGAAAATCTATATCTTTCACCACAAACTCTTTAACTTCTTGAGCAATTAAAAATAAAATAAATACATACATCTCAATATATTTTCTCTACCCTTATTCCTTTATAATAATATTTAAGAATACTCTCGTATTTATACCCCTTGCGAGCCATCCCTATAGCTCCATATTGACATAATCCTATTCCATGACCATATCCTTTGCCATTTATTTTTATCTTATCTCTTTTCATTCTTATATCAAGAAATCTGCTTTTGAGTCCAAGTTTTGCTCTCAATTCTTCACCTCTTATACTCTGATTTCCCTCAGCACTTGTAATTTTAACCAATTCTATCCTCCCAGACCTATCTCTTTTAGAAACTCTTATAGATTTTACTTTGCCAAAAGCTGACAAAGGATACTCACCTTCCCATCTGTAATGTGGAGAAAACTTACAAAACTGACAGGTTTTGCTCTCAAGATAAGGTTTCCTTCCATCTTGTGTTTTTCCACCGCAAGTACTTGAATACATTGCATTTATTACTTCACCTTTGTATGTACAGACAATTCCACAAGTCTCATTAATTGCTTTATCAGTAGTTTTAATCTCAGCTTCCATTCCGCCATATACTTGGTCCTCTACAGTTGCTTTTAAATCATATCTATTACCTTTAACTTTGGATAATGAAAAACTCCTTGCTATTACTGCCTGTGCTTTCAAAGCCTCAAACTCATCTGCTCGTAGTTCACAGGGCACCACACCTCTTAAATAATCCTCTACATTAACTTTATTTATTATCTGGAACTTGGAATCTGAAGTTTTATATATTACAAGTTCTCCTCTATATTTCTTGCCATTAAACCCTATTATATCATCAGATGTGGAAATTTCAATCGGGTAAGTTAAGGCAGACACTTCTTTTCCACTAACTTTCACTTTTCCATCTTTAATTTCTAATTTTTTTCCTTTTGCTTCTGACTTTCCACTTTTCATCTTTAAATCCTTTCCCTTAACTTCAATTCCATAGGTCTCTGCCAGAAAAACCTTTACATTGGGAACCCTTCCACTTTTTTTACCAGTCATTCTATACACCGGGGCACAACTCAAGACAAACAAGCAAATTATTATACTCCACAACTTCAGGCAAGTTGACATATTTATATTATATATTATCGGCATATTTATACAAAACTATATACCCCAAAATCTCCTCTTGTCAAGTAAATTCTGCATCCTCGCCCTACGACAAATCGTCGTGCGACTAATTTGTCGTTTTTTTCTCGTCTTGTTTTGTTGGGTTGAGGGGGAGGGAGGGATTTTGATTTTCGGTGATGAAAAGAGCATATTTTGCCGATTTTCGTCGTATAAATAACTTGGATGAGGATTTATATCTTAAAACAATTTTATGGGTCTCTACGGGCTTGTATTTGATTTTATTCAGAACTTGCGGTTTTGTCCTTGACAACTTATGCGATTCTAATTATATTATGAGGACGAATATGCCGGAGTGGTGGAACTGGTAGACACGCAGCGTTCAGGACGCTGTCCCATTATTGGGGTGTGGGTTCAAATCCCACCTTCGGCAGTTTTTGTTCCTCTGATTCCAATAATAACAAGGGCTTACGGATATGAGTTCGAATTGAACTATGTAATACAACTTGGTTTTTTGAGCTGTGGAAACCATTTCATTTTCTATCAATATACCCGCCATCCTCATTTTTGCAAGTTGTTTTTCGGAAAATGCTAAAATCTGTGGTGGAAGATAAGGGAAGAGATTATTCTACTGCTTAATCCATTGCTGCCTTTCCTTGTCAAATGTATATCCATTCCTCGTCAATTCTCTTTTTCACTGTTCCATATTTATATCCTGCTATTCTTAATCTCCCATTTCTTCTGCCAAGGCAAACTTATTTGTCTTGGAAACTCCGGATAAACGAGAGGATTTCTATCCATGCTTTGCTACATTTGATTTCGTGAAGACAGTTTTATTTCTTCTCCGACAGTTTTGCAAGTCTCCGCCTGATCTCTTCCCCTATATCAGTTGCAGGGAAAGGTTTAGTAATATAACCATCGGCTCCTGCCTCAAATGCATCTTCCATATCACCTACCCGTGACAATGCGGTAAGCATAAATATCGGTATATTTTTAGTCTTTAAATCAGTTTTTAAAATTGCACATGCTTCAATTCCGTTCATTTCCGGCATCAGGATATCAAGCAAGATAACATCTGGCTTTCTTTTCTTTGCTATCTCTACGCCTTCCTTCCCATCGGGTGCTATTAATACTTCGAACCCAGCTTTCTCTAAATTGAACTGCAAAAGTCTACATATATGAGGTTCATCATCAACGACCAGTATCTTTTGCATTTTATAATTACCCAAGTACCTCTTTTATTTTTGCCAATATCGTCTTAAATGCCACAGGTTTCACTATGTAACCATCTGCACCTTGTAATTCACATACATCTCGGACTTTATTTTTTGCAGTAAGCATAACAACAGGAATAGACTTCGTTTTATGACTTTTCTTTAATTTCAGCAAGGTACTATATCCATCCTCAAGAGGCATCATAATATCCAGAAATATAAGGTCTGGATTCTCATTAAGAGCTCTGTCAAACGCATCTATACCATTTAAAGCAGTTATAACTTGATACCCATATTCTTCAAGATTAAAACTCATAAATTGCACAAAATTCTCATCATCATCTACAACCAATATTTTCTTATCCATTTTCCCTTTCCTTTTTAGCAAATACAGGTATGGTAAAGTAAAATGTACTACCTTTTCCTACTTCACTTTCTACCCATACTTTGCCTTTATGTTTTTCTACCAAATCTTTCACAATAGCAAGACCTAATCCTGTTCCAGGAATTGCATGTGTTGCTGTTTCAACTCTATAAAATTTCTCAAATATCTTCTCTAAATGTTTTTCTTCAATTCCAATGCCTGTATCCTGGACAGAAATTTTAATATATTTCCCCCTATTCCATTGCTCAGCTCTTACCCAAATACCTCCTTTTTCTATGAATTTAATTGCATTACTGACAAGATTCACAAGAATTTGAAGTAGGGCATTTTTATCAGCTCTAACCATTGGCAAGGAATCCAAAGCCTCTGTTTCAAAGAAAAGTCCTTTCTTTTTAATCTTCTCGGAAATCTCTGGTTTTAATTTTTCCATTATTTCTGAAATATCAACGGGTTCAAAATTAAGTTGCAGCTTTCCTGATTCAACGAGAGAAAGGTCAAGCAAATCCTCAATAAGTTGATTTAATCTGTCAGATTCTTGGTCAACTATTGTTAAGAATTTCTTGCGATTGTCTTCAGAGACTTCAATATCAAGGAGTGTAGATACGAATCCTTTTATAGAAGCAAGTGGCGTTCTTAGCTCATGTGATACATTGGAGATAAGTTCGGTTTTTATTCTGTCTGTTTCTTTCAATTTTTGAGCACGAATTTCAGCGGACATCAATTTATAGCGTAAGCGTTTAATTGATATTTTTGCGATAATAATATAAACACAAAAAAGTAAACTTAGTACTACAAATCCTATTAAAAGCACATTGCTCGTATACTTGTTCCATCCTCCATCTATGGGCTCCGAATAAATATGCATTAAAACTGTAAATATCACAAGTGCCACTAAAATTCCAAGTACTATACTTAGTAATTGCAAATCTCTTTTTTCTAATCTCTTCAATCCCTCCATGCCTTCTTTGATTTTTCTTGTTGAAGCTGGTTTTATCTTTCTAAACATCTTTTCCTTCAGTAAAAGCTGGAATAGTAAAGTAAAATGTACTACCTTTCCCTAATTTACTTTCTATCCATACTTTGCCTTTATGTTTTTCTACTAAATCTTTTACAATAGCAAGTCCTAATCCTGTTCCAGGAATCGTATGTGCTACTGACTCAACTCTGTAAAACTTCTCAAATATCTTCTCCAAATGTTTTCCTTCAATCCCAGTGCCTGTATCCTGCACAGAAATTCTAATATATTTTCCACTATTCCAAGGTTCAGCTTTTACTAAAATACTCCCTTTTTCTGTAAACTTAATTGCATTACCGACAAGATTTACAAGAATTTGGAGTAGAGCATTTTTATCAGCTTTAACCATTGGTAAGGAATCCAAAGCCTCTGTTTCAAGGAAAAGTCCCTTTTTTTTAATCTTCTCGAAAACTTCTATCTTCAATTTTTCTATTTTCTCTGAAATATTAACTGGCTCAAAATTAAGTCGTACCCTTCCAGATTCAATGCGGGAAAGGTCAAGCAGGTCTTCTATAAGCTGGTTCAATCTGTCGGATTCTTGATTAATTATTGTTAAGAATTCCTTCTGCTCATCTTCAGAGACTTCAGTCCCAAGAAGTGTAGATACAAATCCCTTTATAGAAGCAAGTGGTGTCCTTAGTTCATGTGATACATTGGAGACAAAGTCGGTTTTCATTCTATCAACTTCTTTCTCTTTGGTAATATCTCTCAACACTATTACAGTTCCTAACCCTTTTCCAACTTGAGTTAACACTGAAGATATTCGTCCATTCAAAACTCTCTCTGTGCCACTTTCCCTATCTGTAACAATAAGTTCCTTTGAATAGTATTCATGTCCACTTTCCAGTTTTCGAGTTATCAAATCCAAGATTCTAACATCTTCTAAGCACTCAAGTACATGTCGTCCCATTACTTGACTTCTTTTGATACCCAATAGCCTTTCAGATGCGGGGTTTACTATTACGATATTACCTTTAGAGTCTATCACCAGTATTCCGTCAGATATGCTGAAAATTGTAGCTTGAAACGTATTCTTTTCTTTCTCTAATTCTATAGTTCTTTCTCTCACTTTATTTTCTAAAGTTGCTTTTATCTTTTCTAATTTAGCAGTTCTTTTTTTTACTTCTCCTATCATCATATTTATTCCAGTTGATAATGCGCCGAGGTCATCTTCTCTCCCATGTTCTGAGCGAACTTCAAAGTCACCCATCGCTACTTGTGATATTATACTTATCATATGAGTTGCTTGTCTTTCCACATATTCCTTGTATTCGGATTTCTCTTTCCTTGGTTGCTCAACAAAATCTTTTTTTTCTTTCTTTCTTGCCATTATTGTTTCCAAAATACGCAAATTATCTTTTTATCTATATCTCTACCTATCTGGAGTTAAATATATTATCTATTTTTATTTCCACTCCATTTCCCATTCTGTACACTCATCACCTCTTTCTCTACATTTAGTTTGGGCAACCTTAATGTTCTTGCCACCTGTTTTTTCCACTGCATATTCGCCCCAACCTTCAATCACAAGGTCTGTTAAATGAGTTGTTTCAATTCCTGTGAGTCTGATAGTAGCAGATTTCTTCTCCAATTTTACTATATCTATTTTTCCTGTGTCAAAGTATATATTCCACAAGGCTGGGAACTTTTTTATTATCATCGCTGACGAGGCAAACTTGAAGAACAACTTTAGATACCATTTCTTACCATACATAGCCTCAAATTTACCCATATCTATAAAAAATCGCTCATTCCCTTTTGTCACTAAAGTATCTATTATTCGATAAAGAGGACGCGCTATTTCCTCATAAGAGTGCCATTCATGAGGTATAAGATTCTGTAGAACTACCTTAACCTTTTCGTCCAAATTTCCCAAAACCTTATTAGCAACTCCCTTTTTCTGAAGATACTCCAAATCAGCTATTAGGCTTATCCCTCTAATTTTTGCCATTATTGTCCTCCATATTGTTAGCAGTCTTAGTGAAAACTCCTAAGGCCTTCACTTAATTATAGAGCTTTAAAACGTTATTTACTGTAGCAAGTAACTCTTTTGGATGAAAAGGTTTAGTAATATAATCATCAGCACCTACTTCTCTGCCACTCACTCTGTCTGTAAGCTGAGCCTTTGCTGTAAGCATTATAACAGGGTAAGACTTCCATTTGGAATCAGCTTTAACTCTTTTGCACAGTTCTAATCCATCAATTTCTGGCATCATCACATCAGCAATTATAAGGTCTACTTTCTCCTTCTCCAGTATTTTCAAAGCTTCCTGCCCATCTTTTGCAGTGATAACTGAATATCCTGCTCTTTCCAAATTAAACTGGACAAGCCTTAGCATATGAGGTTCATCATCCACAACCAATATTTTTTTCTCCATTTTTATCTCTTTTTTTTCAACTTTCTCTTCCTAATTAATTCGCAAATATCATATTTTATATTTTTAATCTTGTCAATAATTTTTGCAGAAAAACATTTCTGTCACCTGTTGAATCTTTTGTTTTAAATAAGCGAGGAATACTTAATGCTGAAGGGTTATTGTTTCTAATGTTACACCTGTGTCACAGTTGAATCTTTTTAACTTTGTGGCGCTTATGAAACTTTCCGCAATAGTACATCTCGCACCTTCGGCAGTTTCTTTGATAAGAAAGCAAAGAATTTGCCTAAATGTAGGGGATATTACTTTCTTTTTGTATGGCTAAAAGATTGGGTACTTTTGCTATAATATTCCTGCAAGCATTTTACTTCAAGGCTGTTTTTTCTTAAAGCCTCAATCCCTTCGATAGCTGAGCGGGCTGCAGAGATAGTTGTAGTATAGGGAATCCTTTCCTCCAGTGCTGTTCTACGAATTTCATAATCGTTATATTGCGATTCTTTGCCTAACGGAGTGTTAATCATTAGATGAATTTTACCTGCTTTCATTGAATCAATTATATGAGGACTTCCTTCATATAACTTTAATATTCTCTTTGCCTTTATCCCACAGCTCTGGAGAAATTCCTGTGTTCCTTCAGTTGCCAGGATATTAAAACCTAACGAACATAATTTCATCGCCAATGGAGCCACCGATTTTTTATCTCTATCGTGTACTGATATGAGAACCGTTCCTTCTCTGGGTAATTGAGAAAACACAGAGAGCTGGGATTTAGCAAAACTTATGCCGAATTCGTTGCTAATTCCCATCACCTCACCTGTAGATTGCATTTCTGGTCCGAGGAGCATATCCACACCATCAAGTTCAGCGAAAGGGAAGACAGATGCTTTAACAGATACATACTGTGGAATTATCTCTTTGGTAAATCTAAGTTCTGTCAAGCTTTTTCCTGACAGGACTTTTGCGGCAAGGCGTGCAAGTGGAACACCAGTTGCTTTAGAAACGAAAGGTATAGTCCGTGATGCTCTTGGATTAACTTCTAAGACGTATACTATTCCATCCTTTACTGCAAACTGGATATTTAAAAGTCCGATAATCTTCAGTTCCTTGGCTAACAACAAGGTTTGTTTTCTAATAGTATTTATCCACTCCGGGGCACTCATACAGGGTGGAATTGAGCAGGATGAATCTCCTGAATGGACACCTGCTTCTTCAATTTGCTGCATTATTCCACCGATAACGACTAATCTTCCGTCAGATATTGCATCAACATCATATTCAAAAGCATCCTCTAAAAACTTATCTACAAGAATAGGATGTGCTGGTGAGATTTCTGTAGCCCGGGTCATATAATCTAAGAAAGTCCGGTCATCATAAACTATTGCCATTCCCCTACCACTAAGAACATAAGACGGTCTCACTAATACTGGATAACCTATTCTGGATATTATCTTTTTAGCTTCCTGAAGAGAAAAAGCAGTTCCATATTGAGGTTGCTTTAAACCGAGTTTATTTGCGATTTTGCCAAATCGCCTACGATCTTCAGCACAATCTATTGAATCTGGGGATGTTCCCATAATCGGGACTCCAACGTGCTCAAGAGCTAATGCTAACTTTAATGGCGTCTGTCCTCCCATTTGAACAACCACTCCTGCAGGTCTCTCAATATCAACTATATTCAAGACATTTTCGAGTTGTATGGGTTCAAAGTATAATTTATCCGAAATATCGTAGTCAGTTGAGACTGTCTCCGGGTTATTATTTACCATAATTACTTCATATCCTTCTTCTTTCAATGATAGCACGGTTTGGACACAACAATAATCAAATTCTATCCCCTGACCGATACGATTAGGACCGCTTCCTAAAATGACAACTTTTTTCTTGGTTGAAGGTAGGGACTCGTTCTCTTTTTCATAACACGAATAATAATATGGTGTATATGACTCAAACTCAGCTGCGCAAGTATCCACAGATTTCATTGTCGGTAAGACTCTTTGGGACTTCCTGAATTGACGGAAAGCAAGTTCGTCAACTCCTGCAATTATTGCAAGATACGAATCAGAAAAACCGAATTGCTTCGCCTTAATTAACAACTCCCTTTTTGACTCTGAACACTCAGCTTTGCCTTTGGACACAATAAATTGTGTCCCTACATTTGTCTTCAGCGACGTCTCAAATTCCACAATTTCTTTGATGTTATAAAGAAACCACGGATCAATTGAAGTAAGTTGATTGACTTCAGCCACTTCCATTCCACATTGAAAGGCATATTTGATATATACAATCCGTTCAGCAGTCGGAGTTTCAAGTTTCTTCCGTAAGTCAGAGAGATCTTCGAGTTTGACCTCTCTTTTCCACTTAGCCTCAAGCTCTTGAGATTCAAGAGAGTAAATCCCTTTTTGTAGAGCTTCCTTAAATGTTCTGCCTATAGCCATTACTTCGCCTACAGACTTCATGTGGATTGTAAGTTTTGAGTCTGCATGTGGAAATTTATCAAATGCCCATCTTGGAATCTTTACCACGCAATAGTCTAATGCAGGCTCAAAACAAGCCGGAGTGCGTTTTGTAATATCATTTGGAATCTCATCTAATGTATATCCTACTGCGAGCTTTGCCGCAATCTTTGCAATTGGGAAGCCCGTTGCTTTTGAGGCTAACGCAGAGCTTCTGGATACTCTTGGGTTAAGTTCAATCACCACCATTCGTCCATTTTGTGGATTCACAGCAAACTGAATGTTTGAGCCTCCGGTATCGACGCCAATCTCTCTTATTGCCAAAATGGCACCATCTCTCATTCCTTGATACTCTTTATCAGTAAGTGTCTGCTGGGGGGCAACCGTAATGCTATCACCTGTGTGGATGCCCATTGGGTCAAAATTCTCTATAGAACAAATAATGATTACATTATCTTTACAGTCCCGCATTACTTCTAATTCGTATTCTTTCCAACCAATGAGTGACTCTTCTATCAGTATAGTATGTATGGGACTTATATTTAATGCCTTTTTAGCTAATTTTCTAAATTCTTCCAAATCTAATGCAACTGATCCTCCTTTTCCTCCTAATGTGAAGCTCGGGCGAATAACCACAGGAAAACCAATCTTGTGTGCTATCTGGAGTGCTCCCTCCATATCATAAGCATATCCACTTTCAGGTACTAAGAGACCAATCTTTGTCATTGCCTCTTTAAACAAGTTTCTATCCTCAGCTTTTTTAATTGTATCTATATTCGCACCTATAAGTTCTACTCCATACTTTTCAAGAGTTCCATCAGATGATAAGGATACTGCAATATTCAGTGCCGTTTGTCCTCCCATTGTGGGAAGAAGAGCATCAGGTCTCTCAAGCTCAATTATTTTAGCACATATGTCTGGGGTAATAGGTTCTATATAAGTCCTATCCGCAAGTTCTGGATCAGTCATGATAGTAGCTGGATTGCTATTTACTAAAATGATTTTGTACCCTTCCTGTCGGAGTGCTTTACAAGCCTGGGTTCCGGAGTAGTCAAATTCACACGCCTGTCCAATCACAACTGGGCCGGAGCCGATAAGCATTATCTTTTTAATGTCTTCTCTTTTTGGCATAAGTTGTTAAGGATTAAGTTTTTTGTATAATCCGCTTAGCATCCGACCAATTTCACCACAATTTAATTCTTACTGTTTAATCCTTAATTCTCATTAATTCAACAAACTCCCTGAGTAGATAATTTGTATCATGTGGACCAGGTGAGGCTTCTGGATGATACTGAACCGAGAAAATAGGATATAAACTGTGTCTCATTCCTTCAACTGTTCCATCATTGAGATTTCGGTGAGTAATGACACAACCCACTTTCTCCAGCGAGTCAGGGGTCACAGCGAAACAATGGTTTTGTACTGTAATTTCAATTCGCTGAGTCATAAGATTCTTAACAGGATGATTACCACCATGATGACCAAACTTTAGTTTAAAAGTTTTCGCTCCTAATGCAAGTGAAAGTATCTGATGGCCAAAACATATTCCAAAAACTGCTTTTATCTCTTTGGACTTTGAACTCTGAACTTTAATCCCTTTTTCTATAATCTCCTTTGTATTGCGAATAGCATATGGCACTCCCTCTGGATCGCCAGGACCGTTAGAAAACAAAATCCCATCGGGCTTCAGGGCGAGGACATCAGAGCTCGACGTATCTGCGGGTACCACATGGACTTTGCATCCAAGAGATACCAGCATGCGAAGAATGTTATGCTTAATGCCAAAGTCATAAACAATTACCTTTGGCCTGGAGTCATCGGTGTCCCAGTCTCCCGATTTTTGACTATCACGGATTGTAACCTCCTTAACAAGGTCTTTTCCAATCAATCCTGGAGAGTCTTTCGCTTTTTTAACTAAACTTTCCTTATTTAAGTCTACGGTGCTTATGACAGCTTTCATTGAGCCTTTACTACGAATGTGCCTCACAAGTGCTCTTGTATCTATATCTCTTATCCCAATAGTCCCATGTTTTTCAAGAAACTCGCCGAGCGAGGTTTTGCTCCTCCAGTTGCTTGGTAGTTCGGAGTATTCCCTAACCACAAATCCCTCAACCCAAATCCTGGAGGACTCAAAATCTTCCTTGTTTACACCATAGTTTCCAATCAACGGATAGGTCATCACAACAATCTGCCCCTTATAAGAGGGGTCTGTAAGAATCTCTTGATAACCACACATACTGGTATTGAAAACAATTTCTCCTGCTTTTTCTCCTACTGCCCCAAAAGATTCACCTTCAAATATTATCCCGTCTTCAATTGCAAGAATTGCCTTCATAATAAATTGTCTGCCAAAGTTTGTATTTCTTTCTTCACTATGTTCTTAAGGTTTCGACGCCCCACACTAACTTTGTAGTCAAGAATATCATATATATCTTTGCAAAACTTATTGGAAAATGAATGATATTCGTTAATAGAAAGTTCCTTTAAGCTCTTATTTTTCTCGATAGCGTATCTAATAAGTAGGCCTACTATCTTGTGACTCTCTCTGAATGGAATACCTTTCTTTACAAGGTAGTCAGCAAGGTCAGTAGCTAAAAGGTAACTGCTTATTGACCTGCTTATTTTCTCTTTGTTGAATTTAAGAGTTGCCATTACATTTTTAAATATCTTTAAACAAGCAAGAACGGTACTTATAGTATCAAATAAAGGCTCTTTATCCTCTTGAATGTCTTTATTATAAGTTAATCCCAATCCTTTAAGCACAGTTAGAAGTGTAAATAAATTGCCAAAAACTCTACCTGTTTTACCTCTTATAAGTTCAAGTGAGTCTGGGTTTTTCTTCTGAGGCATAAGACTACTTGAACTACACAGACTATCATCTATCTCTATAAAGCCAAATTCAGAAGATGACCATATTATGAAATCTTCACTGAATCTACTAAGATGCGTCATCAGGATAGCTATAGAAGATAAAAACTCAAGGATGAAATCCCTATCACTAACTGCATCTATACTATTCTCTGAAACATTAGAAAAGTTCAATTCTTTTGCCAGAAACTTTCTATCTAAGTTATATGGATTCCCAGCAATTGCCCCTGAGCCCAATGGGCAGGTATCCATTCTCTTATAGCAATCAAGAAGCCGTTCTTTATCTCTCCTTAACATAAATGCAAGAGAGAGGATATAATGGCTGAAAAGAATTGGTTGTGCTTGTTGCAAATGGGTGTATCCTGGCATTATTAAATCTATATTATCTTTTGCAATCTTAACGATAGCTTTTTGGAGAGAAACTATCTTCTCAACAATATTTTTTATCTCTTTTTTTAAGAACATTCTCTCATCAAGAACAACTTGCTCATTTCTACTTCTTCCCGTGTGAAGTTTTTTGCCTACCTCTCCCAATTTTTCGGTTAACCTTTGTTCAATAGCAGTATGAATATCCTCCATCTGTAGAGGGAGAGATATTCCCTGCCGCATCTCATCTTTGATTTCCTGAAGAGCATCCACTATCTTTTGCAATTCCTTATCAGTAATTACTCTAGCTTTTTGTAATGCCTTTACATAAGCAATACTTCCTTCTATATCTTCTTGGTAAAGGAATCTGTCAAAACTAATGGAAGAATTAAATTCTTCAAAAATGGGGATTTTTTTCTTCAATTTAATTTTTTAAGTGCAAGCTCAATTCTATTTAAAGCAAAATCCACTTCCTCTTCTGAAATAATTAGAGGAGGAAGAAATCTTGCTATATTCCCTGTGGAAAGTGAGGATTTGATTTTGCAATTCTTAAGCTCCTCTTGAAATTGAGAAACATATTCTTTTGAAGGAAGCTTAATCCCTATCATTAAACCCAATCCCCGAATTTCCTTTATGAGAGGAGACCCAATATTATGCAATCCTTCAAAAAATTGTTTAGACCGTAAAACTACATTTCGCGTAATATTTTTCCTCTGCATCTGCCTCACAGCGATAAAAGCCGAAGTCATTGCCATTGGATTTCCACCAAACGTACTACCGTCGTAGCCAGGTTTCATTTTTTCACTTACCTCTTTTTTGGTAACTACAGCGGTAACAGGAAATCCTCCACCAAACGATTTTCCGATTACCATAATATCAGGTGCAACTCCATATACTTGAGAAGCCCACCATTCATCTTCATGGGTAGCGATTCTCCCAAACCCAGTTTGTACCTCATCACAAATTAGTAATGCATTATATTTATCACAAAGTTCTCTCAATGCCCTTGGAAAATCCGGAAGTGCAGGAGTATTTCCAGCTTCCTCACCCTGAATTAACTCCAGAATGACAATTCTTGCTTTTCCTGAAGCTAAAATTTCCTTTATAGGTTCTATCTTATTGAAAGGGACAAAATGAACCCATCCCTCATGGTCAAGCCCAAATGGTTCACGATAATATTTATTATAAGTTACACTAACTGCGCCATGAGTCCTACCATGAAATCCATTTTCCATAGCAATTACGCCTTTCTGTTTCGTATAAGCTTTTGCTATCTTCAATGCCTTATCTACTGCCTCTCCACCTGAATTCTGCCAATAGAATTGAGTTAATCTCTCAGGCATCAATGGATGTATAATTTTCAAAAATCTGGTTCTCGGTATATGAACTCTATCTTCTTTCACAGAAATAAGTCGTGATGCCTGATTAAAGAGCCCAAGAGCTACTTCGTCGTTCTTAAAACCAAGATTCGCAGCACTATAATTTGAGTCCAGGTCTAAGTATCTTTCACCTTTAGTAGTTGTTATCCAAACTCCATCTCCAGTTACCGGAACAATGTCTTTCTCCAAATGAGACACTGGAATCTTAAATTCTTCATGAAGTTGAATTGCCTCATTGGTTCCTATTTCTGCACTCATAAGAAGACTCTTAACCTTTTCTATCTTATCTTGAGGAATAAATTCTGTCAATATATTTGCAATCTTTTCTCCTTGAGATTCTGTAAGCTCATCTCTATCATTCCTTATTTCTGCTAATTCCTTACACTTTTCAAGTACTTCAGCTGACTCTTTTTTGTTAAATACAAGTCCAATAACTTCTTCTATTCTCTCGTATGTAGCATTCAATCTTTCTGGATGCCTTTCCGGATTGTTGATAATAAGCTCTTTAAGATTCATCTTGAAACCTTCCTGCATAAGTTTTAAGGTCTAATCCCCATAGTTTAATAAATCCCTCTGATGCTTTATGGTCAAAAGTATCACTCTTATCGTATGTAGCAAGCTCATGCTCGTATAAAGAAAAAGATGACTCTCTCCCTACTATACTGCAATTTCCTTTGTAAAGTTTAAGTCTTGCTTTTCCTGTTACATTCTCTTGAGTAGACTCAATAAATGCATCAATTGCTTTTCTGAGAGGAGAAAACCAGCGTCCGTAATATACAAGCTTAGAATATTTCTCTTCAACTAACTTCTTGTAATGAAGCATCTCTCTTATTAGGACCAACGATTCCAAACCCTTATGTGCAGTAATCAATAATTGAGCAGCAGGACATTCATATATCTCTCGTGACTTTATTCCAACAAGCCTATTTTCAATATGGTCTATCCGCCCAACTCCATTAGCTCCCCCAATCTGATTCAATTTCTCCACTAACTCTACAGGACTCAATTTCTCTCCGTTAATTTTTTCAGGAATCCCCTGTTTAAATTCAATTTCAAGATATGTAGGCTGAGCAGGACAACTCTCAGGCGAAACTGTGAATTCATAGACTTCCTCAGGTGGTTCAATCCACGGGTTTTCAAGAACTCCACATTCAATGCTTCTTCCCCAGATATTCTGGTCTATACTGTAAGGATTTTGAATGCCAACATCCACTGGAATCCCATTAGTCTTTGCATACTCCATTACCTCACCTCTTGAAAGTCTCCATTCTCTTGCAGGAGCAACAATTTTTAACTCAGGGTCAAGTGCAGATATGGACACATCAAATCTGACCTGGTCGTTTCCTTTCCCAGTACATCCATGAGTTACAGTCGTTGCCCCTTTTTTATGTGCCATATCTACAATGAGCTTTGCAATCAGAGGTCTTGAGAGCGCCGTAGAAAGGGGATATTGGTCTTCGTAGGCTGCGTTTGCTTTTAAGGCAGGAAATAAATATTCTTTCACAAAAGATAACTTGGCATCTATACAAATAGAATCTACTGCCCCAATCTTTAAAGCTTTTTCTTTAATTGCTTCAAGATTCTCTTTTTGCCCTACATCTATTATTAAGGAAACTACATCAAAATTATATTCCTTCATAAGCCATTTAATGGCTACCGATGTATCAAGTCCACCAGAATAGGCAAGTATAACTTTTTCTCGTGTCATTACATTCCTCCTTTCACGAACATATTATCTTTCCCGTAGCATGAGAGGTTAAAACTTACCTCATTGCTTTCTCCTCCTTGATAAACGAGTTCGTGACTTGTTTATGTTAAAAATCCTTTTTCTCTTTAATAATCCTTTCATTGCTTGTTTGAAATAGTTCTCTACAGTTGGTATATTACTAACTTTGTCAATAGCAACAAAAATAGTGTCATCTCCGGCTACTACTCCCATTATTTCATCCAAATTTAGTATATCTATTGATCGAGCAACACCTTGAGCATTTCCAGCAGTCGTATGAACTATTATTAAATTTTGTGAGCGATTTATTCCCGTAACAAAATGCGAAAATTCAAAGCTAAAACTCGAGAGGTCTCCAGAATGCACCCCCTCAGCAAGTTCATATACATAGGAACCTATGCCCGTGGGAACTTTTATAATTCCTGCCTCCCGAATGTCCCTAGACAAAGTCGATTGTGCTACTTTCTCCCCAATTCCACGTAGATATTTTATCAACTCTTCCTGAGTCCTAACACTTTTTTCTCTAACAATCTCAATAATCTTATTCTGTCTCTCTCTTTTCATTGCATTTTTATTCAGAATTTTGGATAATTATACAAAACATTTGAGCTTGTCAAGTAAAAAATTCACAAAATATTCACAAAAATTGTTTCTAATGTTATACCTGCATCACAGTGGAATCTTTTTAACTTTGTGGCACTTATGAAACTTTCCGCAATGGTGCATCTTGTACCTTCGGCAATTCCTTAAAGAAGAAATAACCCGAGGATTACCGTTATTAAAAGTCCAATAATTGTAGGCAAAGCCGTTTCCTTGAGAAAACCACTAAGCCGAACCTTGAAGTATTCAATGGATACAGAAACACAAGGATGGACTGGGGAAATAATATAACCAAGAAGTATAGCAAAAAAGGTAATTGCAAAACTTTGGGGAGTCATAAAATCCAATGAGGAAGTTCCAAGAAATACTGGAATAACGATAGAGGCAGGGATTTGCACTCTTCCGGTAACAAAACCTAATCCAAAACCTATAACAACGCAGAGTAAAGTTTTGGAAAGGGATAGAGAAGCTACTAATTCTCCCACTCCAGATTCTTTGAATATATTTGAAAAAACGAACATCCCAATTACAATTAAAGCAAAATTCCAGGGCTTCATTTTTTCGCAAATCTCTTTTACATCAGTTAATCTGAACTTGCTACTTGCAAGTGCTAAAATCAAGCTACTTGAGATTGCAAGAACTGTGGCTATCTCGCTAACCTTAAACTTAAATACACTTTGCAAGGAAAAGTCTATCAAAGGAGCCAATAAAATCACTCCCAAAGGCACCGATAGGGCTTTTAAAGAAAAATTCCCTCTATATATCAATTTCCCTTTTATTTTCCTTAAAAAGAAAAAATATCCCAAAAAGATACTTAACAAGAATAATGGAAAAAGATAAGGAATAACTTCGTAAACCTGTAGACCAGCAATCTTGACTGAAACAATCAAAGTAGGAGAAAGAGGATATATAAGAAACGGTATATGACGAAACCACACATTAAGAGCAGCTTTTATTTTGGCATCATCTCCTTCGCCTGCTTTTTCAACCAGAGGTGCTGAGAGCAATGCTCCACCAGGCATTGGCAACATTCCAACTAAACCGGGTGCTAATGCAAGAAATGGTTTTTTCCCTATCCTCAAGTTATTCACTATATTATCAAGTCCTCCAGATTTCTCTAAAATCCCTCCAATAATCGGAATAATCCCCATAGCAAGAGCAAGTAATAGTATAGAAGGGTCGGTTAAGGTCAGGAGGATATTTCTCCAGATGTGAGCTACAGGAAGAGTGAAAAAACCAAGCACAACACCTGCTGTTCCTATAGCTAAACCCAAATTCTTCTTTGAAACCAACAGAAGTACTGCAATTGAGACAAAAAATCCAATCCAGGTTAACATCTTTACTTTTCCAGCTTCACAACTCCGCCATCTGTTCCAAAATATGCATTTCCTTTATCCAGAAAAATTGAATATACTCCGCCTTTTATAGGAGAATTATCTTCTGTATACTTCTTCCAGAAGTTACGCTTTTTCTCCCACACAGAAACTCCTTTATCGGTTCCTATATAGACTTTCTTGGAATCAGCGGCTATTGATAAAATCTGCTCACCTGGAAGATGAACAGGATAAGTAAATCTGTCCCATTTCTCATTGGCATAAACTAAAAGCCCTTGCCTCGTGCTCCCAAAATAAACAGTAGAGCAAGTATCCTGCCTGTCCACAAATATCTTATATACTCCGTGTGCCAAAATCTTATCAGGGTCATCAAAGTTTTTCCACCTCTCCCCCACTTTTCGCATCATGCCTTTTGATGTAGCTACCCATATCTCTTTGGAACTTACTTTTATATCATTCACCCATACATTCTCAAAAATCTCTTCTTTCATTCCCTGCTCCATTCTAAATAGCCCATCCCGAGTTCCAATCCATAATTTATTATCCTCTACAGCTAAAGCTGTTATCTTTTCCGATGAGAATCTCTCATATCTCTCTGACTGCTTATCAAATTGAAAAAGTCCATAAGCAGTGCCAAGCCATATATGTTTTCCATCACTTACAAGTGAAACAACCTCAGACGACAAAAGTTCTGGCATATCAGAACCTATAAGACTACGAACTCCAGTCAGCAAATAATAACTTGATGAACCTTGATTCAAGTCCCATCTCACTATCTCTCCTCCAGCCCCGATCCAGATATACTTTCCATCTTTCAGCATCGCTATTTGCCCTTTTCCTGAGAATCCCAATACATAGCGTTCAGGAATATAACTCATTGCATTATATTTATAAACTCCTTGTCCGTGAGTCCCAACCCACAGCCAGTTTCCATCTCTTGCCGCACAGGTCATTTTATATTGATTTAAAAACTTATCCATCACATAATAAGGAGCAAGCCACGGATATTGAGAGGGACTAACTTTAGGAAACCACTCCACCTCAGAAGGCAAAGAATCTAAACTTTCCCATTCACTCTTAAATTTATCAAATCTTATACATTGATATGAATTCCATAAATATATATAATCTCTTGATATACCCAGTGAACAGGGAGAGCTGTAACCAGAAGGAAAATCACTAACCTTGTAATTCTCAAAAACTGGGTTATACCTACCAAGAGCACTTGGAGTTGTGAACCATACTTCATTACTTGCAAAATCTTGAGCAACTAAATTTATATTATCAGGAAAAGCTTCACGGGTTCGTGGAACTACCCATCCACCTTTTAGCTTATCAAATCTCATAAGTCCACCTTCTCCTCCTATATAAATATATCTTATCCCGGGATTTATTGAATTCACGATTCTAAAATCAGCGTTCCCGAAATGTGTCCACCTCCAGGGCTCCTGAATATAAGCTATAAGAACTATACATAACAAACTAACCATTATTTCTTAACCATGAATTTCTCAAATTCCACAAAATTTAGCACGCAGATTCACACAGATTGAAAAGATTGTCACAGATTATATAAAAAACAACACATTCTGTGGAAATCTGTTTTATCTGTGAACATCTGTGTGCAGTTTTTTTAATTCATTAAATTTGTAGTTCACTTAATCAAAAACATCTTCTTTGTTTTTGTAAAGTCCCCTGCCTCTAATTTATAAAAATATACACCACTTCCAACCATCTTGCCATTTTTATCTTTCCCATCCCAGCTAACATTGGTAATTGGGTTATTAGGTGATTGTGGAATTGGTAATATTCTTACTAATCTGCCAGATAAATCGTAAATCGTGATTCGTGCTGGTGGTTCGTGCTGGTCCGAACACGAAAACCGAACACGAATAACGGTTTTTTGAGTAAATGGATTTGGATAGTTCTGAAATAATCTTGTGTGGGAAAGGTCTCCTGACCTTGATTCACTTTCTTCTACTCCCGGACATATTCTATAATATACAACAAACTTCTGTGCAGTATCCATATTAGCAACAACTTGCAAGCTATCACACACAGAATCAACCCTTACTGTCTGATATATATCATCTATGCGAATACTATCGTTTCCAGTGCTCGTTTTTACAATAGCTTTCCCTTCATATATTCCTGAACTTGTGTCAGTTTCTATGAGAGCCACGGCTATACCGCTCGGGTATATACTTGACTTAATAATAGCTACTGCCGCCTCTCTGAATCTTGTATTCCTATCCTCTCCATAAATCCTTAAATACAAAGTATCAGGGTCATCCCATAAGGAATCTATTATTACAGAATAATCGTTATCATAATTCCTGACAGAATCTATACTCACTGGTTCTCCTGGCACCCCAGAAATAAAATCATACTCAAATGGCATTATATCAGCAGAACCTGCTATAAGATTTTGAATGGTTGTGCTATCAATGAACCACCAAAAGTTATTCTCAAGCGGAAGAATAATACTCGTATTATTATCAATATCAGTATCTGGCTGGAAAGTATTGTAGTAAAGATGCGAATTGGAGACTCTAAGTATATCCGAGGTAGAATCAATGAAAGTCATACCCGACTTTGTATTTCCAATTGAGCCATTATCTACAATAAAACAACTATCAACTACAGTTTTTGAACTATCTGTGCTATAGATAGCACTACCCTTATTGGCTATATTATTGATTATTGTATTACCAGTAAGTATTGGCCATGAAAAATCCCAGATGTAAACTCCACCACCACAATCAGCCAAATTATTCTCTATCGTATTGTTTTTAATTGCAGGGGAACAGTAATAATTAAAGATAGAAAGTCCACCTCCGGAAACCGATGAGTTTCGTCTTATTATATTATTTTGGATCGTAGAAGAGGCATAATTAACATAAATGCCTCCACCGCCCACACTTGCCGAATTATTTACTATCCAATTATTCGTAACATTAATAGTTCCAGGTATATCACTCGTGATGCAAACTCCGCCTCCATAGCTTGCCGAGTTATTCTCTATCGTATTACTATGAATTGTAGAAGAGCACTGATTGATGTAAAACCCACCACCGTGATCATCGGCAGAGTTATTCATTACCATATTATTCACTATAGTAGGGGATGAATACCTGATGTAAAGCCCACCTCCATTCCAATAATTTGTTGAGTTATTCTCTATAGTATTATCGATAAGAGTAGGAGATGAATTATCCATGATGCACAACCCACCTCCTCTAATATCAGCTGAGTTATTTACTATCGTGCTATTCGTAATTTCAGGAGATGAATTATCTGTAATGTAAAGCCCACCTCCATAATCATCACCAAAATTATTCATTATCGTATTATTCTTAAGCGTGGGAGATGAATTATTTATGATGGAAAATCCTCCTCCGTACCGTGCAGAGTTGTTATCTACTGTATTATTCGTAATCACGGGGAATGAATAATTGCGAATATGAAGTCCACCACCCCAAAAAGCCGGGTGGTTGTTACTTATCGTGTTATTAGTGATTATAGGCGATGAACCAGAGACGCAAAGTCCACTGCCAATAAATGCATCGTTATTCTCTATCACATTATCAGCAATTGTAGGACATGACTGACGAATGTAAAGTCCACCACCGTCTTGATAGGCTTCATTGTTAATTATCATACAAGACTCTATTGTAGGTGATGAGCTATTACAATAGATACCACCACCACAATCATCAGGCCAAAAGTAACCATTTGCATTTCCACCGGTTATTGTAAATCCTTTTATCATTGCAGCGCGTGAACTCGAATCGCCAAAACTTGCTGAATCGCAGCAAATAACATGATAAGCTGTGTCAGTAGCTGTGTTATTTAATCCACTTAAGGTGCAGGATTCGGCACCATTGACACTCATAAAAACTATTGAATCTCGCATCGTGATGCCAAGAGAATCTATATCCCTGACATAATAAATCCCATCGTGCACAAGGACAGTATCTCCAGCACCGGACACATTTATAGAATCCTGTATCCCTTGTGCCCCATCTGACTCATAAACATTCCTAACTTCCCCAAAAACCGATACTTGCATTGTCAGAGTTAATATAACACAAGAAGCTACCAAATATAAGTATTTATATCTAATCATCTTTCACCTCCCATTTATACAAAATTAACCGCAGAGAGCGCAGAGGACACAGAGCTTTTATTTCTTTCTCTCCTCGTTCTTTGCAACCTCTACAGTTGCAGTTCTGCATTCTCTGTATCTCTCGCTCAGCACGATGCGTTTTATGCCGTCTTTTATTCTCTCTTCGTTAAAATTTAACAGCAAGCCTATTTCTAATTTGCTCGCCTTCAGATACGACAAAACTTGTGCCTCATGTATTGGACTCAATTTATTAACTGCCTTTAGCTCTACAATTACTTTGTCCTCTACCACAAAGTCTAATCTATATTTATGAGCAATAATTTCTTTATAGGGAACCTCAATCTCTAATTGCCGAGTAAATTTTATTCCTCTTAGACTTAATTCATGAGCAAACGCTTCTTCATAAACATTCTCTCCGAATCCGGGACCCAGTAGTTTATGGACCTCTATCGCACTTCCAATAATTTCTTTGGTTAAGTGAACTTCTGGAAAGTTATGCTGATTTAGTTTCAAGGTCTACCTCCTATTTTTGAGACCACAGAGTTTTATAAAACCATTCTCAATTTTTCCTCTGCGTTCTCTGCGAACTCTGTGGTTAACCCTTTTTCTCATAATCGCATATCACCCGACAGGAGCAAAATTTACACACCATATACTTGGGTCTCGGCTCAAAATCCAATTCCCGCACCCCTTGAGCTACTTCCTTAATAGTCTCTTTTATCTTCTCAACTTTTTTATCAATATCTTTTAATTCGCCCTGTATATCTGTCTCGACAAAATAAAACTTTACATCGTCTGGAAGTTTATTAAACCTTTCCTGATAAGCAAGAGCATAAATTGGAAGCTGAACACTATTTCTCACTCTCTGCCCCGCTTTTTCTTTAGTCTCCACCTCTCCAGTCTTATAATCAGTTATCACTCCTCCTAAGTTTTGAGCTTTGAGCTTTGAGCTTTGAGCTTCTATATCTACTCTGTCCCATCGTCCTCTAACTTTCACATCCTCAAGAAGAAAAGAAAAACTCTCTTCAACATAGGTAGGCATCCGACCATCAGCTTCTTCTCGTTCAACGAAATTTCTTAAAACCTCCTCCCCACGCTTGAACCTTTGCTCTTCGTGCTCTCTTGAATGGAATCCTTCATTTACCCAATAATCCTTAAATACACGCAAAACCTTCTCAAATTCCATCTTTTTCCCTGATTTCTTAGCCAGAAGATAATTTTCTATTGCCTTATGCACAGCAAATCCATAAACCATCGCATGATGCTTTGGAATCGGCACCCGAAGCCAGTTTATATACCAATACTTACGAGGACAGGTAATCCAATTATCTATAGAACTACTTGATAAACTCAACACTTCTTTTCTTTTAAGCAATTTACCTTCTGCTTCCTTAGCCCCCTTAAACCGCTCAATCTGTTCTTTTGAGTCCTTTTTCTTGGCAATAATCTCGCCTTTTGAAAGGTCAAGTGCCTCCATAATAAACTGAGATGGTTTGCGTTCTCTCCTTCCTCCATAGTCTCTTGCACTCGTGAGAATCAACTCTTCTTTTGCCCGCGTCATCCCTACATAAAATAACCTTCTCTCCTCCTGAGTTCGTAAAAGAGATTCATCCAAAGAAGGCACTGGCTCTTTTATTAAATCAAGCGGAAGTTCAACCAAAGTGGGCATTCTGCGATGAGGAAAGCTGTCTGCTACAAGCCCGGCAATCACAACAACTCTAAATTCAAGTCCTTTTGCCTTATGAACTGTCAGAATATTAACTGCATCTATATCAAAATCTGCCTCAGCAACTGGTGGATTCTCGCCCAGCTCCATTAAACTTTCTATATGTTCTCGGACAAAAGGAACTTTATCTGTTTGGATTATTCCGCTTACTTTATCAACGATTGATAAAAACTCTGCTATATTCTTTATCTGAAGTTCACTTTCAAGCGAAGGATTACTCACAAGTTCTTTAAGCCAGCCAGTCCGTGAGAGAAACTCATATAATACTCGCCCAGCTGACTTTTTCGTTGATAGTTCCATAAAATATTCAAGGTCATCTAAAAATCCTTTAATTGCGGCTTTTCCTTTGTCGGATAGGTTTTCTGTATATTGTCTTCTGATTTCTGATTTTAATATTCCATATAAGGACTTCCTGCGACGATTAGCCAGAGCAAGACACCTACTAAGGTCAATTGCTGATATCCCGTAAGCAGGAGAATTTATAACACGATAAAGAGATTGCGTATCTTCGATGTTAGATACTAACCTGAGCACAGATATTAAAACTTGCACCTCATCTTTATCATAAAGTCCTTGGTTCCCAGCAGACTTCCATGGTATGCCTTTCAAATTAAATGCCCTGATAAATGGGTCTTGAAGCTGATTGGTGCGAATAAGAATTGCAAAATCGCTATACTTATAATCTGTCTCTTGTCTCTTGTCTCTTGTCTCTTGTCTCTTAATTACTCTATCTTCTATTAAATCAGCTATCGCATCTGCCTCACTTCCCACACTATCATAATGCCAATACTTTACATCCCCTCCGAATAAGTCTAATTGTCCTTTCTGTGACTTGGGACTTGTGACTTGTGACTTGAGACTTTTATCCACTCCTACTTTTATTTCCAATCTCTCTGGATTATTGAAAATTATCAATCGCCGAGAGGCATCTAAAATCGACTGCCTGCTCCTATAGTTATCTGTGAGAACTATAGTATGAGCATTAGGATACATATCCTTAAATGATAAAATGTTCGCAAGACAAGCACCACGAAACTTATAAATTGACTGGTCATCATCTCCAACTACCGTCAGATTCCGATACCCTTTTTTATCGTAGCTCAGGGGATTATCTCCCACCAAAAGCTTCAAGAGCTGAAACTGTGAATAATTAGTGTCCTGAAACTCATCTACCAAAATATACTTATACCGAGTTTGCAACTTTCTTAGCACACTTTTCCTGTCCCTTAAAAGCTTTAATAACAAAGCTATTAAGCTTGGCATATCTACATAACTCGCTTCTCTTAAAAGTTCCTCGTATTTCTCATAACATTTCGCAATCTCTATTTGCTTTTCTGCATCCTCTCGCTCTTCATCAGAATCAGCTTTCTCATACTTTGATTTCGCATACTCAAGATACTCTTCTGCAGAAACATCTTCATCTTTGGCTCGGGATATAACAGTCAAAAGAGCTTGTAAATACTTCGTTGGATATGAAAGGGGTCTGAAATACTTGAGCGGAAACTCCCAGAGCTGTTCTCTCAAGAAAACAAGCAATTCTGGAGTGCTGAGGACTCTGAAACCGGGTGATATACCGAGTTCAAAGGCATATTCCCTTAAAATACTCTGCCCAAAAGAATGAAAGGTGCTTATCTCAACAGGCGACCATCCATAAGGAACAAGAACATCAACTCTTTCTTCCATCTCATTTGCCGATTTATCTGTAAAAGTGAGTCCAAGTATTTCTTCGGGTTTAGCAATCTTTTGGGCAATAAGCCAGGCAATACGATGGGTTATTACTTTGGTCTTTCCGGTTCCAGCACCTGCTATTATTAAAAGAGGACCCTTTTCCCAGGTAACTGCTTCAAGTTGCTTCTCATTAAGTCCACTTAAAATTTCCTTCTCTATTTTGCTTTGCATTCTAACTATTAGACTATAAGACTATCCAACTATAATTTACACATCCTCTACTATTTGTCAACGGAAAATGTTGCGAGAGTTTATCCCTACCTCTCCACTTTTTGATTT
>JAUWHX010000016.1 GCA_030605695.1 bacterium
GAGGCAACAGATACAATAAAATGGACTGCGACAGATGCAAATGGAGTAGATTCTGTATCAATCTATCTCTCTTTAGATGGTGGTGGCTCTTATCCATACACAATTGCACAGGGGATACCAAACACTTCTCCTTATCTCTACACAGTTATGGATACTTTCTCTACTGAGTGTAAGGTGAAAGTGATAGCCTGGGATCCATCGGATAACAGTGCAGAGGATGAAAGTAATTATGATTTTGTAATTGCTTACGGAGAAAAAGGTGATGTAAAGCCTAATGGAGAAATAAATATATTGGATCTTACAAGAACAATTGGAATTATTCAGGGATATGGGAACCCACCGACACCTTATGAGCTCTGGGCAGCTAATGTAAATAATGATGGAGAAGTCAATATCCTGGATGTAGTAGCCATAGTTAATATCATTCAAGGTAGTGCAAAACATCTTGCTAATCATTATTCGTCAGATAAGGGCTTGAGCGAACACGAGGATACACGATTATTAACGGCTTCAGATACAGCGACAGTATCAATCCCAGATGTTTCTGGTATGGTAGATACTGATAGCAACCTTGTTTATGTTAATTTAGAAAATTCTATCGGGGTGTTTGGAATTCAAATGCGAATTACATATGATACATTACTTACCCCATACGAAGCACAGGTTACTCCTCGTTCAGAGATGATGACGATTAGTTCTGTCATAGATACTACTGGCAAGATTAAAATATTACTCTACACCACGGCTCTTGATACAATTGCTTCTGGAACAGGAGCTGTATTGGCAATACCTTTCTATGTATCACCTAATACCACTCTCGGAGATAGCATCCTACTACACATTGAGTATCTTCTCCTATCTGATATAGGTTCTGATGAGATTCCATCTCGTCCAATAGATGGTTGGTTTCACATAAAAGAAACAGGGACAGAAATTACACCACTTTTACCAAAGGACTACGAACTCTCTCAAGCATATCCAAATCCATCTATGCGGACTGCTGTGATTCGTTATGCGTGCCCGTGTCCGTCAAAAGTATCATTAAGGGTTTACAATATGGGTGGTAGATTAGTAAAGACACTCGTTGATGAGAAAAGGGAACCCGGATATTATTGTGTAGAGTGGGATCGAAGGGACAATGCAGGCAGACAACTACCAAGTGGAATTTACTTCTACAAACTGGAGACACCTAAGTTCACAGCAACGAAGAAGCTTATAATTGTGCAATAGTTTACAGAAAGTTAGGGAAGGTTTTCGGATAAAATTGATTGCGAACCCGCGAAAGGTGATGGTGAAGAGAAAATGACCCTTCTCTCATCCTTTGCAGAAAAAAGGGCGAATTTAATAGAGGGTTCTTTTTAGAAAAAGGAAGTGGAGATGTTAAAATATTTTAAATTGATAGGAGTTATAGGACTCCTATATGCTGGAATTTGTGCGGCTGAGGAGATTAGCTATGACGATGGCAGTGTAAAGAACTATGCGTACTATTGTCCACTTTGAGTGCACGATAATTATCAGTATTTTGGAGTAAGGTTTACTCCAACGGTAAGTTGTAAAGTTATAGCAGGAAAGGTACGTATGGGCGGCTCGGGGCAGTGTAGTTTGTTTGTTTATAATGTGGATGTCTTTAATGAACCTGGCACTCGTGTTGCAACCACTGCTTTTACATCTTCATCCGGATGGAAAACAGTAAATTTCTCTACTCAACCATCTTATAGTAGTGATTTCTTTATCGTTATAGCGTTGCCCCCGGACGTACCCCACATGTTGGGGCTTGATCAGGCTCTTGATTGTGACAGTAGAATGGTAGTCGCACGGGAAGCGGGGATGTGGAGCAAGGGTGTTCCGGGATGGGGAATAGATACCGATTTTATGATAAGAGCAATAGTTTCCGCAGTATCAAGCATCACGGTCACAAAACCTGATGGCGGAGAATCCTGGCTTAGAGAGAGTTCTCATGACATTACATGGACAAGTGATGGTGTAAGTGGCAATGTAGATATAGAACTGTGGAAAGGTGGCGTCAAAGATAGCGATATAGTAACTATTTCTGCTAACCCTGCTTTATATAATTGGGCTATACCCGCAAGTCAGACTCCGGGAACAGATTATAAGATGAGAGTAATAAGTGTAAACGACCCTTCTATTTGGGATGAGAGTAATAACAACTTTAGTATTACAGAACCGATTACCGTTATCACAGTCACCGACCCTGATGGTGGAGAATCTTGGACTGCAGGGAGTTCTCATAATATTACCTGGGCAAGTAATGGTGTAAGTGGTAATGTGAAGATAGAGCTATACAAAGGTGGTAGTTTCAATAGCACCATAGCAAATGACACTGCCAATGATAGCTTATACAACTGGGCTATACCTGCAAGTCAATCTCCTGGAACAGATTATAAGGTCAGGATAACGAGTATAGACAATTCTTCTATTTGGGATGAGAGTAATGGCGACTTTAGTATTACAGAACCAAGCGGTATTAGGGTCATCAAACCTGATGGTGGAGAGTCCTGGGCAAGAGGCAATTCTTACGATATAACCTGGACTTCAGGAACACCTGAGAGCGTTTGGGATACTGTGGATTATTCTGTGTCATCTCCACATCCTTATCCTAATAGCTATGACACTACCTGGATAATCTCTGATGCTGGAGCAGAGAAAATGGAAATCCATTTTAGTGAATTTAATACGCTGTCTGGTGACTATGTATATCTTTATGATAAAGCTGACAACCAAATTATTAGTTATAATGGAAATCTTGGAGCATTCTGGTCACAGGAGGTTCCTAGTGATACAGCAAAGGTTCGACTTGTTTCAAATTTTATGTGGAATGCTTATGGGTTTGATATAGATAAATATGCGGCTTTCCACGCGGGAGAAGGTTATAATGTGAAGATAGAGTTATACAAAGGTGGTAACCTCAATAGCACAATAGCAAATGACACTCCTAATAATAGTTTATATAGTTGGGCGATACCTGCGAGTCAAACCACGGGAACAGATTATAAGGTTAGGATAACGAGTGTAATCAATCCCTCTATTTGGGATGAAAGTAATAGTGACTTTTCAATTATTGATGTTGGCACCGAAGAAGAAGTTACACCTATGCCGAAAGTATATTGGCTCTCTCAAACTTATCCGAACCCAGCTATTCAAAAGACAGAAATCAGATTTCAGGTGCCGGGAGTCAGAAACCAGAAACTTGACATTCGACATTTAACATCTAACATCTCTCTAAAGGTTTATGATATGGGTGGGAGATTAGTAAAAACACTTATTGATGAGAAAAAGGGACCGGGATATTACCAAGTAGTGTGGAATATGAGGGATAATACAGGTAAGCAACTATCCAGTGGAATTTACTTCTACAAACTGGAAACACCTAAGTTCACAGCAACAAGGAAACTTATAATTGTGCAGTAGTTTACAGAAAAGATAAAAGAGAAAATTAGGGGAAAATGAATTTATGTAAAAAGTTTGGTAGTTCTTTTGTTTTATTAGGTGCTTTTTTGTTTATAGTTCCAGTCACTCAGGCTCAAAGTGATTGGGAAGATTGGGAAGGTATCCCAATGACAAGATGGATGTCTCCTGACCCGACGAGCAGACCCATTACTTTTAAAGAATGGTCCCGCACAATAAAAAAAGAAAAGTGGCAAGTTAACCAAGTATATCCCTCTTGCCAGTTCAAACAGAGTTATGATTATGCTATCATTGTTGAGACAGCACTTTATGATGATATACAAGCTGGATTGAATCAACTAAAGGTTGATCTTGAGATTGAGGGTGGAAGTGTACTAATATCCACAGTTTCTGGAGGAACACCTCAGGATTTGAAAGATTATTTAATCTCAATCTCCGGGCTTAAAGGTGCTTTATTTGTTGGGGACTTATCAATAGCCTGGTATCAAATCGATTATGAGGGTGAGCGACTGGACGAGTTCCCCTGCGATCTTTATTTTATGGATTTGAATGGCACATGGTTAGACGACTCTGCAAGCGTTGGCGATACCACTTTAATTCCCGGCTCAGATAGCGTATTTGATGGACATACAGGGAATTTGGCACCTGAGATATTTGTTGGCAGACTTGTTGCGTCACCAATAGGTGATGAAGTGTCTCTATTAAATAACTATTTTGATAAGGCTCACAATTATCGAATTGGAGCCAGTAGGTTGCCGGATACTGCATTGTGTTATGTAGATGATGACTGGACTCCGTGGGACCAGCAGAGCGTAGATGAAATCCGTATACTATATCCGCATGTAACACTTGTAAGTGATAAAGAGATTACACGGTGTACTGATTACGAAAGCCGATTGAATAATGATAGGAATGTGAGAAAGTGGATTTCTCTTTGGGCTCACTCGGCGCCAGATTATCACTGCATGAAGTATAACAATGGCAATGATTGGGACTTCTTCTACAGTAATAAATTACCTGGTATAGATGCAGATGCGTACTTCTACTGGCTATTTTGCTGTTCGGCTGGCAGATTCGTTGAAAACAACTACTTCGGAGGCGAATATATATTCACGAACACCTATGGGCTTGATTGCATTGCTTCAACCAAGCCAGGCTCTATGTTTAACTCCACTCATTTCTATACACCATTAGCTGAGAGTGCAAGTATAGGCACTGCATTTAAGGAATGGTTCAAGTATGCAGCCGAACATCCCTTTCCTGACTGGGATGGGTGGTTCTATGGGATGACAGTCTGCGGAGACCCATTCATAAAACCTCTCCATACACCGATTCTCACTACTATCACGGTCACCGAACCTGATGGTGCAGAGTCCTGGACAACAGGGACTTCTCACGACATTACATGGACAAGTAATGGTGTGAGCGGTAATGTGAAGATAGAGCTATACAAAGGTGGTAACCTCAATAGCACAATAGCAAACGATACTACCGATAATGGCTTATACAGCTGGGCTATACCTGCAACTCAAACTTCTGGAGCAGATTACAAGGTCAGAGTAACGAGTATAGCTAATCCTTCTATTTGGGATGAGAGTAATAGTGACTTTTCAATTATTGATGTTGGCACCGAGGAAGAAGTTACATCTGTGTCAAAGGTATATTGGCTCTCTCAAGCTTCTCCGAACCCAGCTATTCAAAAGACAGAAATCAGATTTCAGGTGCCGGGAGTTAGAAACCAGAAGCCTGACATTCGACATTTAACATCTAACATCTCTCTGAAGGTTTATGATATGGGTGGGAGATTAGTAAAAACACTTATTGATGAGAAAAAGGGACCGGGATATTACCAAGTAGTGTGGAATATGAGGGATAATACAGGCAAGCAACTATCCAGTGGAATTTACTTCTACAAACTGGAAACACCTAAGTTCACAGCAACAAGGAAACTTATAATTGTGCAGTAAGTTTAGTAAAGGTGTAACAAAAAAATGGGGGAAATTCCGCAGTGGATTTTATTTCTATTTTTAATTGGTTCTTCGGATGAAGGAACTAAAGTTTTATGTCGTTCCAGCAGAAATGAGGCAGTGCTCAATTTTGCTATCCCGGAATTCAGGCAGAAGGCAAAAACAAAGCATAAAACCCAATTTGTAGAGCTCTCTATACCTAAGGTTGGAATTACTTCTGATATTGGAAAACCTAAACTACCTGTAATAAGAAAGTTTATTGAAATACCTGAAGATGCGGAAGTAACTATTGAAACTGAAATCTTGAAGAAAGAGACTATAAGATTATCTTCTCTTGTTTATCCCAGACAACATCCTGTTCCGAAAATTCCAAATCCTATTATAGAATTTGCTATGGATACAGATTACTATACTCGTGATGAATTTTTTCCTCGAGTTAGGGTCCAGATTGCAGAGATTGCTGACATAAGAGGACATAGAGTAGCTATGGTTGAAATCTATCCTATGCTTTACAATCCTTCTCGGAATGTGGTTGATTTTGCATCTGAAATTCAGGTTACTATTAGATTTCATAAAGCAGACTGGGAAGCTACTCGTTCCAAATTGGAGCGATATTATTCTATTCCTTACGAAGCCGAGTTGAAAGACATCATTGTAAATTATGATTATTACAAGTCTTGCATAAAATCGCCATCACTTCCTATTGGCTATCTTATCATAACTCCTGATAGCTGGTATAATACAATTCTACCACTTGCTGAATGGAAGAAACGCAAGGGATATTTTGTAACTGTAGCTAAACTTTCAGAAGTTGGGAGTGGTGATAAAGACATAGTCCGTGATTATATTAAGAACGCCTATAATAACTGGTCGGTTCCGCCAACTTATGTGCTTCTTGTGGGTGATGTGGACAAAATAGATTATTTTGAAGGTCACATAGACGGGGATGTAACGACAGCGACAGACCTCTATTTTAGCACTATGGGTGGCGGTGGAGATTACACTCCAGACCTTTATCTTTTCAGATTTTCAGTGGCGAGTGAGGGTCAACTTGCAGATTTGGTTAATAAGACCATAAAATATGAAAGAAATGACTGGAGTAATGGTACCGATTGGTGTGAAAAGGCATATTTTGTTGCCTCAGAGGATGAGGATTACCATGATATTGCAGAGGGAACTCACCAGTATTGTATGGGGAAATGTCGGTCCCATGGAATGACATGTGACTCTTTGTGGCTCTGGTACGGTTCAGGAACAGGGGTATCCTCAGCTCTGGGTAACGGGAGGTCCTGGGTTATGTATTCGGGACACGGATATTCAGGTGGCTGGGCTGAGACGAGTTGTAACCCTTCCTGGGTTGCTGTAGATAGGGTTCCCTTTGTAGGGACCTTTGCCTGCAACTGTGGAAGTTACGCTAATAGCTCATGTTTTTCGGAGAAAATGATTCGTGAGGGCAGTAGCAGAGGAGCGATTACAAACTTTGCCTCCTCTAACTATTCATACTGGGGTCCGGACAATGCAATGCAACGCGCAATGTTTAATGCGGCATTCAATTCTAATATTACCTGGGCAATAGGTATGTTTAATAGTGGTAGAGCGGCAGCTAAACTCCATTTCGGCAGCAAGGCTTCAAAAGATTATTATGAACAGTACAATATGATGGGAGATGGCAGTGTAGACATTTATTGGGATGTGCCACATCCAATCACAGTTACTCATCCTTCAACAATTGTTTCAGGTACAGCTGATATGGAAGTAACAGTAAAAGATGGAGGGAATCCTGTTGAAGGAGCATTAGTGTGTGCAAGTAAAAGCGATACTATCTTTGTAGGATATACAAACTCTTCTGGTCAGGTAGCTCTTAGTATGGAGAATACAACCCTGTGCACTCTTCAAATTACAGTAACCGGGCATAATTTACACACTTATGAGGGCACTTGTATTGTTCTGAGTGCAATAGAAATAACTATTATATCACCAAATAACGGTGAAGAATGGGCTGGTGGCTTTATTCATAATGTTACCTGGTCGTGTGATAAACCTGATACAGTTGACCATTATAGGTTGCTATATTCCACAAACGGAGGAGCTACCTATCCTGATACAATTGCTCATAATATCCCAAATATAGCTACTTCTTATCCATGGACACTCCCAGTGATAAACTTATCAACCATAAGAGTGAAACTTGAGGCGTTAAATGCAAGTAACGAACTCATGGGCTGGGATGAATCGGATGACAATTTCAGCATTCAAATATATCCAACTGTAACTTCACCAGATGGGAGTGAGGTATGGGGTATAGGATCCACTCATCCAATTGCCTGGTCTACCGTGGGACAAGGATTCGATAGCTATAGGTTGCTTTATGCCGCAATTCCACCTGACAGTAGTTGGGATACTGTGACTTGCACCATATCATCCCCACATCCTTATCCCAATGGGTACGATAGCACATGGATAATTTCTTGTCCAGAAGCAGAGAAAATGAAAGTCCATTTTAGTGACTTTAATACACTGTCTGGTGACTATGTATATCTTTATGATAAAGATGACAACCAAATTGCCTCCTATGATGGAAACATTGGTGCATTTTGGTCATCAGAGGTTCCCGGTGACACAGTGAAGGTAAGACTTGTCGCTAATATTATGTTTAATGAACATGGATTTGATATAGATAAATATGTTGCTTTCCACTCAGAAGGAGGTTATCTTGATACTATAGCATCTAACATTAGCCCGGATAGCAATTCATGGGGCTGGACATTACCAGATACAAGCTCTACGACCTGCAAAGTGAAAGTGCAAATACTTGATGCAGGAAGTGATGTTATATCAGAGGATGAAAGTGATGACTACTTTTCAATTATAGAAGACACCACACTACCCATTCCTTTCAGTCTCATTTCACCTGAAGATTCAGCTATTTTTAAAGTATCAAGACCTATTTTTATATGGTTTGCTTCAAGTGATTTGGAAAGTGGATTACACGATTATAAAGTTTATATAGACGGTGCAATGAAATATACCGGAACAGATACAAGCTGGACAGCAAATTATGATTTAGCAGAAGATTATCATAGCTGGTATGTGGTTGCATCCGACAATGCAGACAACTCTCGTGAGTCCAATGAAACCTGGACAGTTCTTATAGACACAACATCTCCTTCTGCGCCTCCACTTATCTCTCCAGCAAATGGCAGTTGGCAGTCTGATACTTCTATTGCTTTCAAATGGGGTATTGTGACAAAAATTGTTCATTCGAAGAATCTCAAAACGAGTCTGCGACCTGTAGAAAAAAGTCTTCAAACCTCTGCCCTCTCTGGAGATAGCCAAAAGGATAATACAAGCTGGCAGTTAGAAGAATCTCAAAACGAGTCTGCGACCTGTGGAAAAGCATCATCAATAAGGTATATACTGCAAATTGATACAACCGATGGCTTTGTTAGTCCAATAATTGTTGATACTACTCAGTTAACCACAGATACTCTCTGTCTTGAAAAGGATAAATACTGGTGGCGGGTAAAAGCTTATGACCTTGCGGAGAACGAAAGTGAATTCTCAGACATCTGGAATTTTGAAATTAAGGAAGTAAGAGCAGAAATTACTCCAATTTTACCAAGGAGCTATAAACTTTCTCAAGCGTATCCATCACCGGGTATCCGAGAAATCACTATTCCTTACCAGCTACCCGAGCCCACGCGAACCTCTCTTAATATCTATGATATTACTGGTAAACTTATACACACTCTTATTAATACAAAACAGGCTCCGGGCTATCATTCTGTTGTGTGGAATGTTAGAGATATGCCTAATGGCATTTATTTCTATAAATTAGACACACCGACCTTTACTCAGACAAAGAAACTCATAATCTTACAATAACTTTTGTTCATGTAATTTGAGAAATTCGTGGTTCGTTTTTTCCTTGACTTCTGGTAGCCCAGCTGTATTTTCTATTCTATGAAACTGGACGACATAATAATCTCAAAAGCAATAATAGAAACCTATACAAAAAAGTTACTTGACTGTCTTGAATTAGATGTAGCTATTGTTGGAGCCGGACCATCGGGGCTTACCGCCGCTTACTTCCTTGCTAAAGACAACAAAAAAGTAGGAGTATTTGAGCGTCATCTATCAGTTGGAGGTGGAATGTGGGGTGGCGGAATGATGTTTAACGAGATTGTCATCCAAGAAGAAGGCAAAAAGCTACTTGATGAATTTGATGTCCGTACCCACGAGTTTCAACCCGGCTACTATACAGCAGATGCAATAGAATGCGTATCAAGTATCACAAAGAGTGCCATTCAGGCAGGAACTCGGATATTTAATCTAATAACGGTTGAGGATGTTATGCTGAAAAACGAGAGGGTCAATGGGCTTGTCTTGAATTGGAGTGCAGTGGAACTCGCAAATCTTCATATAGACCCATTAACAATAAGAGCAAAATATGTGATTGAAGCAACAGGGCATCCTACCGAGGTTCTTAAAATATTGGAGAAAAAGGCAGGCGTGAAACTCAAGACACCATCTGGAGCAGTAGAAGGCGAGCGTCCGATGTGGGCTGAAAAAGGAGAAAAGCTAATTATTGAGAATACGAAGGAAGTATTTCCCGGAGTGTGGGTAACTGGGATGGCTGCAAATGCCGCTTTTGGAAGCCCGAGAATGGGACCTATATTTGGGGGTATGCTTTTATCAGGCAAAGTCTGCGCCCAAAGAATTCTCTCCGCTCTCTAACTTTACCCTTCCTTATTCTCTGGCTTCTCTTTATCCTCTAAATCCGGGAGATGGAACCATAGGAGCTTAAAAAATGACACATTCTTCCGAGCCAATTCCCACTTTTTCATTTTATCTGGGTTTTTTCTCCTCTCAATTTCTATCATAATAGGCATACCAAATACTACAAGTATCGCTATCCAACCCCACGACGCATTAGGTATAAGCAATAACTGCACGAATAAGACAAGAGATACTATTGCCCAAATTGCATAAGATATAGATACATAAATCATTTGTCTTTGCCAAAATACTGTTGCTCCTCTCAAGAAGGATATTCCACCCAACCCCCAAACAACTATAGGACCCCACGGTTTCCATAAAAAATAAATCAACATCAGTATACAGAATAAAAGTATCCCAAATAATATATTTTGTTTTGCTTTCATCGGGTGTTCCTTACTAATCAACCTAATGCACTTATAAGAATTGATATTCCACTACATATACCTAATAATACACCAACACTTGCTATTATTAGGATGAATATTTTTGCTCCTCTGGATAATCTTTGCGTTATTCTTCTAAATCCTGCAATAATTACAATACCTACTCCAAGATATATTACAATACTAAATATGCCTCGTGTAACATTATTTGCTGTTCTTATGAGTAACCACCATATCGTTATACCTATCACGCTGCCAATACATCCTATCCACGTTTGGATAGCTTTTCTTTTTTTTACACCGAACATTTTAATTCCTCTTTTCAACAATATATTTCCCAAATTCATTTTGTCAACTCCTTTTTTCTCTGTGTTCTCTGTGGTTAAAAATTCTCTTTTCCTTGACGAGTTAAAATTATTGATGTAATCTTAAGTAAGTGAAAGAAGTTTCTATAATTATTGTAACCTGGAATTCGGAAGAGTATATAGAGGATTGTTTAACTGCAATCAAGAAGGGCGAGTCACCGACTCGCCCCTACGAGATAATTATTGTAGATAATGCCTCGCAGGATAAGACTGTTGAGCTTGCAAAAGAGAAGTTCCCGGATATTAGAATGATTGAGAATTCCTCTAATCTTGGTTTATCAAGGGCTGTCAATCAGGGTGCTAAAATATCAACTGGTAAATATATTCTCCTGCTTAATCCTGATGTCGTAGTTAAGGAAGATGCTATCCAGGAACTTTATCAATTTATGGAGCAAAAAGAAGATGTAGGGGCTTGCGGTCCAAGATTTTGGACACTATCAGGCAAATTACAAAGGTCTTGCCGAGAGCTTCCAAGTTTTAGAAATCTATTTACAGAATTCACGGGACTCGGCAGACTCACAAAATGTTCATCCTGGAAAATGTGGTATTTTAAGCATTCAGAACTCCGTGAAGTTGACCAACCGATGGGCTCCTGTCTGCTCATCCGCAAAAAAGTCTTTGATGAAATTGGAGGGATGAACTCACGCTATCCCATATTTATGAACGATGTAGATTTATGCTATCGGATAAAGAAAGCCGGGTATAAGATTTATTTTGTTCCTTCTGCTAATGTAAGCCACTATCTTGGTGGCTCAACTCGGAAAGTCAGACGCAAAATGATTCTTGAGGAACACTGGAGTATGTATCGTTATTTAAGAGACCACTTTAAGAACCGCTTTCTCATAACTCTATATGCTTTTTTACTTCTTGTGAGTGCTTTTTATCGCATCCTCTTTGTAATGATTAAGGAGAAATGGAGAAAGTAGGAAAGGAAGATTTTTAGATATCTTTCTCCTCTTCTCTCAATTCTCCTTTTCTCCTATGTTTTTATCACTATAACTTTTATAAGAAGAAGCCGAATAGAGTTTTGCCGACTTTTATTTCAGGAATTGCCTTTAGCCGTAGTTTAAAATCATAGCGCCAGTTTTCAGCATAACTATCAAAATTAAATACTGCTTCCCAACAATGCAAATCCCGAGTGAGAGAGAAGTTTTGGTCTATTAGCTCACCTTCAAGGAAATCATACATTCCCGAAAACCCTAATTTCCAGTTTTTTGTGAGCTTTGTGTTAATCCCAAATCGCAAGCTCTGGTCATTACTCCAGTCATCACGAGGAATCCAGCTATAGCTCACACTAAAAGAAAAATCTTTTTTAGAGAAATAAGAATTGACTGTAAGTTGCTTAAACTTGAGTATCTCCAGATATGGCTTGTAAGTCCAATCAGTCTGTAAATTTAATAACGGGATGGCACTTGAGCGCATAGAAATGCCTACAGGATTAAGACTATCCTTGTCAAAGTCCCAGCTACTCCCAAGATTTAAGGTTGCTAAATTGAACTTCTTTTCATCAAGCACTAATTGGAAGTTGTTGCTTACAGAGAATCCGCAACTACGAGTGGTATTGGTAAAATAATTTGAATGAGAGTGAGAATAAGAAATACTGGGACTGACAGTATGTCTGAATTCTGGCGTGAAAATAGACCTTCCATAAATATGTGTAGAGAGAGATATACTGTAATTAGAATTGCGGGGTTTTACTAAGTATTCAGGATATTTTAGAGTGTCGGGGTTCTTGAAAGCAAAAGTATGATTGGTTGCGGGTAATATAGTGATATATCTAAGTAGTTTAAGAGGAAGAGATAGTCCGAAATTATTATGGGCGGATTGCTCATATTTTTTGCTCGTGTCCACAGGATTCTGCGAACTTGAGTTTGTAAAAGAGCCCCCGCAAGAAAAATATCCGCCCAAGATGTTTATGGCGTTGAGACCATAAGATGCTTCTGGAAGCCATCGCTGAATACTGTCCGTATTAAGGTCTCTTTTTTCCTCAAGCACGAAGTTTGTTACTCCCAAGTCCCATGCTTTGCTGATTGCAAGATATGAGTTCAGGGTTTTATCAAGCTGGACTAATCTTTCTTCTTCATAATCTACTTTCACAGAGCCATCACTGACGAAGTTTCCTTTTGCCCTTAATGATAATCGGGAGCTAAAGCTTTGAGAATGTTCACAATCAATCGTCCATCTTTTCCTTCTTGCTTCTTCATTTGGAAGATGTTCGGATATGTAGGAGCTATTAAAATGTCCTCTTACAGTCGGCGAAAGCACCCATCTGCCTTCAAGATTAAATCTCGGTCCCTTCATCTCGTAGTAATTAAATATAAATGTAGCATCTGACCAGCTATTCGTAACCCAGTAGTATGCGAGCTTTTCAACATACCTTCCCTTATCACTTGAGCGTCCAATTTTGGGATGCAAGAGCCCAGATTGCCTTCCACTTTTAATCGGAAACCACCAAAAAGGAGTGATAAAAAGCGGTATGCCTTGCACAACCAAAACAAGCGGTCTCGTATAAACCATATCATCAATATATACCTTGAGCTCCCTTCCCCAGAAATAATAATGAGGATGCTTGAGGTCGCAAGTCGTGAATGTGCCATAATCTATATTAAGCTCCTCTGTTCCGACCTTTTTTATAACCCTGCCATCAAACCATCCCTTTTTGATTTGAGTCCTGCCATTTTGGACAATCCCCTC
>JAUWHX010000035.1 GCA_030605695.1 bacterium
GCCGTTTAAAGAAGATGCTTTTACACAGCAAGGATAGGAAATGCAAGTAATTCATGTCCATACGGATCCGCACGGAAAAATCATTGACAATGTATCCTATGACTTGTAGAGTTCTATGAATGATTTGAGGAGTTTTATAAATGGTTCAGAGAAAGGAACAAACAGTTCGTACCAAGGAACGAACGACTCGTACCCAAGAACGAACGGCTTGTCCCAAGGAACGAACGACTCGTACCAAGGAACGAATGGCTCGTACCAGGGAACGAATGACTCGTCCCAAGGAACGAATGGCTCGTCCCAAGGAACGAATGGTTCGTACCAGAGTACGAATGACTCGTTCCACAGAACGAAAAGGAGGTAACTATGCCAAGTTATATGCCACGCAGTGATGCGGAGTTTGATGAGTGGTTTCATAGATTTGCCAGCGCGATTCATTCCATCGCCACTCAAGTAAATCTTCCGCCAAATTTCGTTGCCCAGGTGGATTCCGTCCATCTGATGTGGGGAGCCGCCTATATGCAACATCAAGAGGCACAAAACACAGCCCAAGCCGCCACAGAAACTAAAAATGAAATCCGCGTTGATGCACAGGAAATAGTGAGAACAGTGGTGAATCTGCTTCAGGCACTTCCGGATTTGACAGATGCTCAACGAGAGCTTCTCGGCATCACGGTGCGAGATACCACGCCGACTTCCGTATCACCAGAATATGTAATGGAATTAGAGCCACCACTTTTGAAGCTGGATTTACGGTCGGGACAGGTTACGATTCATTTTGGCGTGAACCCGGGAAATGAAAAGGAAAACGCTAAGCCCAAGAATATCGGCGGAGTGAAAATATGGTATCGTGTTGGAGGAGCAGAGTGGGAATGGCTTGGTTATGATACAAATAGCCCCTATATGCACAATATTGATTTGAGCACCTGTGGGGCACTGGAGTATCGGGCACAGTGGCTTGATAAGAAGATGCGGACAGGACTGTTTAGTATGGTCGCACAAGCTACAGTGTCGTAGGAGCAGATTTTATCTGCGATTATCGGGACGAAGTGTAGGGGGTTCAATATATTGAACCCCCTACGGAATCTATGAAATACAAGTAGTTTATGAAAATACTATTTGTTAGCCGAAGTTTTTCTGATACAAAAGGAGGAATGCAGAAAGTTGCTACCGAGTTATATTATAACTTGCACAAATTTGCAGATATTAAATTAGTTGCATATTCTGGGAGTAGTAGAATTTTGCCATCAATATTATTCCATCTTCTTATCTGCTCTGCTATTAACTTATTTAAAAATAACATTGATGTCATCTATCTTCAAGATGGAACATTAGCTCCACTGGGATTGTTGCTCCGAGTTTTCAAAAAACCTATTATTATAAATGTTTATGGATTAGACATTACCTATGAGAACAAACTGTATCAATTTATAGTGCCTCGGTGTGTGAATCAATCTGACAGAGTTATTTGTATAAGCAATGAGACAAAACGAAAATGTATAAGTAGAGGAATTTCTGCAAATATATTAGAGATCATTCCCGGCGGAGTCTCTGATGAATTTTATCTTGTCGAGGATAAGGTAGTGCTGAGACATAAGATTGAGGACAAAATTGGCATAAGTCTCAAGAATAAAAAAATATTGCTTTCAGTAGGTCGGTTGGTTGAGAGAAAAGGGATTCATTGGTTCACCCAAGAAGTTATAACTGAACTTGTTAAGACGAGAAACGACTTTAAATACTTAATTGTTGGAGAAGGGAACTATCGTGAGACAATAGAGACAATAATAAAAGAAAACAATTTGGATAATTATGTTCATTTATTAAGAGAGATAGATGATGAAATGCTCAAATTATTATACAATGCAAGTGATATTCTGGTAATGCCAAACATCCCGGTAGTGGGAGATATGGAAGGTTTTGGGCTTGTAGCTCTTGAGGCATCATCTTGTGGATTACCAGTTGTGGCATCAGATATAGAGGGAATAAAAGATGCTGTTAAAGACAGTGAAAATGGGTTTCGTGTTAAGCCATTAGATACTCAATCTTTTCTTGAAACAATTATAGATTTGCTTAATAATGAAGGCAAAAGAAAGTTATTTAGAGAAAGGGCACGGCGTTTTTCTCTTGCCCATAATTGGGAAAATATAGCAAAAAAATATATAAGTTGTTTTAAAGAGACTTATAACACGAGACCCAAATGAGGAGAATTTTATCTAACAAAGAGTTGTTAGAATTGCACTCTGGAAAATATGTTAAAAATTATTCAAAAGAAAATAGCAAAAAAAGAATGAAGAGATTACTACCTTTAATGAATCTCAACAAACATGATATTGTTGCAGATTTTGGGTGTGGGAGCAGTGTGTTATTAAGTTTAATATATAATAAAGTAAGATATTATTATGGTTTGGATTTTAATCCTGAATTTATTTTGATTGCTAATGAACTTTTAAAGTTAAAACATATCAAAAATGCAGAATTTCATTGTGCAGATATTGTTAAGTTTTGTGAAAGAGAGGAATACAACAGTCAATTTAATAAAGTTTTTGCACTGGACTTGAGTGAACATATTTATGATGAGACATTTAAGAATATAGCACTATCTGCTTATAAAATTCTAAAACCAAGAGGAAGATTTTATTTGCATACCCCAAACTTAAGATTTATATTAGAAATACTTAAAAAATATGGAATATTAAAACAATTTTTAGAACATGTAGCTGTAAGAGATGCCAAACAATATAAAGAATTACTAAGTATGGCTGGTTTTAATGAAATAAAGGTGAAATATCTACCTCACTGGCATCCTATTCTTAGGTATTTTCACATTTTTAGCTGCTTTCCTTTAATAGGAGATTTATTTAAGGCAAGACTCTGGATAGAGTGTATTAAATAACATGGAGGGAATAATGAGAAAGATGAGAAACAGCATCTCAACAGTATTTTTTTTATGTTTTTCACTCACTGGGTATAGTGCAGTATGGACACAAACAGATTGGAGTGAAGGAGAAGGATATCTCTTTTGGAAAGACTCTACTGGTTATTACGCGAAAAGTCCATCTATTGGAGATAAGACCAACAACCAAATTTTCTTGCAAGGCAGTAGTTGGAAAGAATTTTATAATGTACCCAATGCCCAAAAGGTTTATTCGCTTATACAGTCCACGGATTCTATAATTTATGCAGGAACTGGTGATAATCCGGGACCTATATATAAGTCTACTGATGATGGGGTATCTTGGAACATAGTATACACGGAAGCTCTGTGGCTTATAACAAAACCTCTTCTTAAACGTTCTGATGGTTACTTATACACAGGATTATATCACCAAAATGGGAACATTTATCTTATAAAGGATCCCGGAGGAGGTTCATTAACGAGCCAACTACTTAATGCAAATTCAATGTATGCACTAATAGAGTCTGATGGCTATCTTATTACAGGTGCTGGTAACACTTCCGCAAATATTTTTAAAGAATTAGATGTAGGTGGGGCTTGGTCACCTCATACATCATTATCTGATAGCAAAGTATTGTCTATTATAAAAGTCGGTAATACCCTTTATGCCTCTACTGGTAATAATAATGGCATTGTGGCAAAGTCTATGGATAATGGGAATACATGGACGGAGTGTACAGATTTGCCTGGTGCGAAGTCAGTTTATTGTCTATGCCAAGGTGGGGATTCTGCTATTTATGCAGGAACGGATACATCCGGAATTATTTATAAAACTCTGGATGCCGGGACTACATGGATAGAATGCGGTAATTTGCCTTTAGCCACAAAAGTGAGGTCGCTTATATGCGTTCCTGATTCGCAATCTGGAGATTACTCCTACTTGATTGCGGGGTGCGAATGTGAGGACGATACTGCAAGAGCATTTATTTCAACAAATAATGGCAATAGCTGGATTCCCTTTGGCACGATGCCCGGAGCTACTACTCCATACTGCTTACTGTATACTTACAACGGCTCATTGCTTGCCGGCACTGATTATAATGGTGCTATATTTAAGGTAACTGGATTTGATTCATCTGGCTGGCTTATTTCTTCTGTCTATAATACTGGCGACACAATTGCACCTGTCAGTTATGAGACCATATCATGGGATGCAGTTACATATAATCAAAGCAAAAAGAAACCACAAGATTTCACAAGATTATCACAAGAAAGGAAACCACGAATTACACGAATTGAGCGAATTATGAAAGAAAGTAATAAAAAATCTGGCGAAAATCTGCGTAATCTGCGGTCAAAGAATCAAAGTATTGTATTCAAAGTCAGGAGCTTCAAGGATTCACTTGAGGCAGATACTCTTGGAACTGATACACTTTGGGCAACTTGTCCTCCCTGCACCAGTGGACAGAACCTCTCAGAAATATCCTCCGTTCACTACGGAGACCCATATATTCAGTATAGGGCTGAACTCTCTACCGAGAATCCATTTCTTACACCTGTGCTTCACGATATTACGATTGAATACACATTCTGGCCCGCACTTATTCAAGCTACTGTCCAGGGAGACGAAATCTGGGAAGATAGTGTTATTACAAATGACCAGGTGGTGCTTGTGTTCAGTGAACTCGTAGATACAAATCTTGCAATAGATTCTACTAACATTGACAGCATTCTAAAATTAAGTGGAAACCATACCTGGCTTGACAGCTTGGGAATTATTAAGTCTGCAAAGTGGGATACGACTGGCAAGACACTTACAGTAACTCTTGGTGCTGAGCCAACAGATTCTACAGTTATGCCCGGTGATACAATATTCCCTGATAGCATATCAATAATAGATTTAGATGCTAACCCTTGTATCACACCTTGTATAATAGGAGGGTCTTTCGGTCCTGTAATTGATTCAATAATTGCATACGAGGGAACGGATTCAGTTGAATATATAGATAACGATGACTATATTACATTTTATTTCTCAAAGCGAACCAATAAGCCGAGAATTGATAAAAATAACATAGATAATATATTACAAGTTCCAGGTCATACCTGGCTTGATGGATTTGGCGAACTAAGAGGAGACTCTTGTATATGGGATTCACTTGGTTTCGCACTTACCTGCTCTCTAAAAATAGATTCTTTGCGTCCAACGATTGCAGTCGGAGATACTGTATATTCTGATTCCACAACTATATGGGACAAATTTGAAAGAGGAGTACTTGTATCTCCTTGTGTTATATCGGGAACTTTTGGAGAATATGGTCCTGTTATGAATTCTGCCATTGCATATGAAGAATGGCCAGAGGAACCCGGACTTGGTGATAGAGATTATGTAGAAATACTCTTTAATAAACTATTAGACACAATTCCGTGGAGCTCACTGGATATTGACACTGTTTTAATAGCACAAGCAAATGGAGACACTCATACCTGGCATCCAGAGAGTTTGGATACCCTGTTGTGTCATGTACAGTCTATATCGCGAGAAGACCCTCAGGGGATACCATATACACTGCTTCTTATATCTCTTCAAAAAAAAGGAGTGGAAGAACACGATTCACGATTCACGATTCACGATTCACGATTAGAGAGTTATCCTAATCCATTTTCCAAAGTTGTCTGGATTAAGTATCAAGTCCCGGGAATCAGCATCCAGAATCCAGTATCCAAGACTCAAACTCTCAACTCTAAACTCACAACTCTAAACTCTAAACAACTATCACCAGTGGAGGTAGGAGATACAATATATCCAAATCCGAATGTAATTAAGGATTTAAAAGGGCACTTGGCAACAAAGTCTGTGGTTCTTCAAGGCGAATTTAAAAAGTCACAAGTTGCAACTCACGATTTACAACTCTCAACTCTAAACTCTAAACTCTCGACTTCCAAAGTTTCTTTAAGGATTTACAATCTTGCTGGGCAACTTGTGCGCACGCTGGTAGATGAACAAAAAGCTCCGGGAGAATATAAAGTGGAATGGGATGGCTTGGATGGGCAAGGGAAAAAGGTTAAAAGCGGAATATATTTTTACAAATTAAATGTTAATGGACATATACTTACAAAAAAGATGACCTTATTAAAATAGTTTTACCCAGAACTAAAAAGATAGCCACAGATTATGAAAATCTGTTTTATCTGTGAATATCTGTGTGCAAAAAACTAATATGAGAGTTTTGGTAATCGCAGGTGGGTTTCCCACAGAAGAAAAACCAGATGAACTTGTTTTTGTGTATAACCAAGTTTGTCAATTGGCTAAATATGAAGATATTACTATGATAGTTCCTGTGCCTGTATTCTTATTCTCTAAGAGAGGAATTTATGTCCGAGAGAAAAGAAAACTTGAGACTCCTGAAAACTTAAATTTTAAGGTTTATTTTACCTGTTTCTATATTCTATTTGGGAGATTGGGTATCCATTTTTATGCCTATAGTCAGTTTTTGTCAATTCTGATAACTGTCCTGCTTCACAGGATAAAGACAGACATAATTCATGGGCATTTTTTATATCCAGAGGGCTTTGCGACAGTTCTCTTGGGCAAGCTATTAAATAAACCTGTAATTAATACAGCACACCGTGTAGATTTATTAGTCTATGCTGAAGGAAAAGGCAGGGTAGGTACCAGAACCAGATTTGCCATCAGGCAATCCGATAAAATTATTTGTGTAGCAGATATGTTGAGGGAAAAAGCTGTGTATTTTGGGGCAGAGCCCGAGAAAATTGAAGTTATTCCAAATGGAGTTGATACAGAAATTTTCTCTATTCTACCTGCAGAAATAGCTCGCAAAATTACTGGGCTGGACTTAGATACAAAAGTAGTACTGTTTATAGGGCAATTAATTAAACGAAAGGGTATTCATATTCTCTTGGAAGCAATTCCCGATGTTGTTCATTCTATTAAAACATCTGTTCTTTTTGTCATATTAGGAGAGGGAATTCTCAAGGAGCAATTAAGACAACGAGCGAAGGAACTAAGAATAGAGAATTATGTCCAAATTCTTGGAGCAAAGGAAAACAAAGAATTGCCTCCCTGCATAAATTCTGCTGATTTAATATGTCTTCCCAGCTTTAGTGAAGGATTGCCTTGTGTTTTAATTGAAGCACTTGCCTGTGGCAAACCTGTAGTCGCAACTCGTGTCGGAGGAGTGCCGGAAATAATACAAAATGAGAATCTCGGGATTTTGATTCCACCTGGGGATGTTAAAGAGCTTGCATCAGCTATCATAACTGCTTTGAAAAGAGATTGGGATAGAAAAAAGATAAGAGAATATGCTGTAGCACAATATGACTGGAAAATAGTCTGTGAACGCATCACAGGGCTTTACCATGTTTTGATGTAGATTTAAAATATTTATAGAGACGAGGGAAATAAGTCAGCACAAATTTGGCACAAGAGCAAAATCAAAAAATTTGAAAACAGTATGAATCTTTGATAATATTAGAAGGAGAGGTGGCCGAGTGGTTTAAGGCAAACGATTGCTAATCGTTTGTGAGGGTAAAACTTCACCGCGGGTTCGAATCCCGCCCTCTCCGCCATGGAAAAACTGAACTCCACCACCCACATCAAGTAAGTTTTTTGAGTGCCTTGTATTCTCAGAGAGCACTTTCAGTGCAATTCGCCTTGCCACTTGATTCCAAGAGTCGTAATAAGGACCCCAAAACCGAGGGAAAAAATTCTCATAATCCTTTTTTATTGACTGACTAAGTTTGTCCATATTTCATAATTCACAAACCGCTATGAGACATTGGAAAGTATGTGCATTCCATAAATTGACCTTTTCTATCGTAGTTAAATTCCTTACTTCTCCAAGAGACTCTTTTACTTCTTTTCTTTTAATATCAGGTAGAACAAGTCTAATATTAAAAAAGTCTAACCATCTTAAAAAACTATAAAATACTTTCCTCTTGTTTCGTATGCCGTATATTTGAACAAAAGGAAAGTAAGATTTAAGTAGTTTCCTGAGTTCCTTGAACTCAATTGAGCCTATATGCCAAGGATTAAAGTACGATAGTCCCTTCAGATCTTGAGTTTCGAACACTTTATTTGGTGTAGTCATTATAAATATACCATCTTTCTGCAAAATTCGTTTGATCTCAGAAAGAAATGAATCGTGTTCTTTAATATGTTCAAAAACTTCAACAGATATCACAGTATCAAATGTTCTATTCTTGAAACCCAATTTTCTTACATCCATAGCGGAAAAATAAAGTCCTGGATGGTAATAATTTTTGGAGGCAGATTTTACTGCATCCTTTGAGTAATCAACTCCATAAACTCTTTGTGCCTCAGACATCAATAATTTAGAGCCATAACCAAACCCACATCCGGCATCAAGTACAACTCGGTCCTTACAATAATCTATGGCAAACTTATATCGTAAATCAATGGCTTCAGCTTCTTTGCTGTCCTCCGGCAGCCACCTCTCAGCAGCTATAAATTTATCCATAACGTCTCCTATCTTTTAATGTTATTAGGTCTCCGAATTATAGCATTTTTCTTCGTATTTTATTGATTGACTAAATTTGTCCATACTTCTCCTATTTCTTTTACCATTCTCTCTGCCTTAAAGTACCTTTCAATTTTTTCTCTTCCACACTTGCCTATCTTCTCACGAAGTACAGGATCTCTTAAGAGCTTAATACACGCTTCTGCTATTGCATCATGGTTTTTAGTAGGAATTAATATTCCATTTTTACCGTCTTCAATTACTTCCCGACGTCCTCCAATATCTGTGGCAATTAGAGGTTTTCCTACAGAAAGTGCATGGAGAGTCACGGTTGCATAGGGCTCTGGTGATGTAGAGACATAAACTATTATATCTGAAGCTTTCATAATATCAAGCATATCCTCACGATATCCCGTAAAAATAATGTTCTCTTCTAATTGCATGCCTTTTACCAGTTGTTTTAAGAACGAAGCATATGGTTTATGCTGAGGAAATGGAGCATCTCCCACAAGAAGAAATTTTGTGCTCGGAAATACATTTAATATCTTTGGAACTGCTTTTATAAGATACTCCTGACCTTTCCACTTCATAAATAGAGCTACATATGTAATTATGGGTACATTTAAAGGCAGTCCAAGTTTATCTCGTAGTTTTGACATAGATGGAAACTTGTCCGCAGGATTCTTCGAAAGTGGAAGTTCTACCCCATAATAAATAAGTTTAGTATTTGGTATCAAGTGATTAAACAAATTTCTCCTGGTATATTTACTGCCAACAAATACTACTCTTGCCGGAGGAAGAGTAAATATCCGAGCCCATAAATTACCGGGGGCATTTCCATGCCAGAAAAAAGTGGCAGGTCTACCTATGAAGAGACACGCTAAACCACTATACAAGTATTCTCTGGTACAGTTACTGAATACTACTTGAATTTTCTCTTTTTTTATTAATATAACAATCTCAAATATAGTAATTACAAGTTTTATAATATTCCGAAGTCTGCCTGAGTGAATAACCTTTACTATAACTCCTTTCTCCCGGAATTTATCTATGAGTTCTCCTTCAGAGAGAAAAAGTAGAACAGGAGTAAATTTTGACTTATCCAGGTAATTTAAGAGATATTCTAAAAATGTTATTACTCCTCCTTTTTGAAAAGCATATCCTTGGACAATTAAAACTTTAATCTTTTTGCTCATCAGTTAATCTTTTTGTTCCCCATCCAAGTAACAACCAACTAATTGGGCCGGTTGAGTAAAGTGCGAATCCTCCGCATATGAGGATAGTGAAAAAAATCGCAACTTCTAACCTGCAGAAGAAGTCATTTTTTTCTACATAAGATACAAAATTCCACTTTATAAAGTGATAAAAAATCAACGCCAAGAGAGTTATACCTAAAATTCCTATCTTCATCACAGACCCTATTAAGAAGAATGTCTCTGGTGCAGTAGCACTACCAGAATCACCAAATTTGAATGCTGCCAAATTTCCTACTCCAAGTCCATGACCAAGAGGATTTCTTATAACTCTCACAAAAACAGAACGTGCTCCTTGGAATCGATACCAAAGAGTTGAACTTTTTGCAAAAGGGTCTGTCATCCCTGAAGCTGTATGCTCAATCAGTGTTCTCTTGAGGGAATGATTAGTTCCTATTGGAGATTCAGGAAAGCTAACTTTTGAAATTAATATAGAAGAAATAAAAATTATAGCAATACTTGCCAATACTATTTTTTTGAAATTTCTCAAGCCAAGGATTAGAAATAAGCCTGCACCTATTAGAAAGCCCAAAATAGCTCCTCTTGCACTTGCCATAATAAGTCCATAAAATATAATACCTAAGGCAAGTAGTAAATATAGATTGCTCTGTCTTCTCACAATGTATGCAACTGTGATTATACCAGAAATCATAAGGAAAGTAGTGTACTCTTGGGCGCTTGCAAAAGTTGAAAATGGTCTTATATATTTTCCTATCTGGAGGGCGCCATATCCCCCATAATTTACCCAGTACTTTTCAACATCTGTAAATCCACAAAATGTCTGATGCAACCCGTATATTGCAGTAATGACACCAATCGCAATTATGAGATAAAAAATAGTTTCCATTTTTCTTTCAGTAACATAAAACCCTAAGTAAAACCATAGCATAGGAACTATCCAGAATTTAGCTCCTGCCAATCCAACAAGAATTCCTCCTTGAAGAGGATTAAAAATCTGAAGTACACATATGAGCAAAAGAAATGTGACATAACGGACAATTCGATTCTCTTTGAACCACTTGCGAAGCTGTTTTCCTTCAAACAAGAAAATATAAGAAAACATAAAAATGGTAAGAACATCAGATACGATTAGAATAGGATCCAATTTTACATAAGGATTAAATGCATACACATATCTTCTCAAAAATGCCATAAAAGGAAGGAATATAAGAAGTGATATAACACCTGTAGTAATATTAAGACAGAGAGTGCCAAGGGTAAGGAGTAAACCAATAACAAAAATAAGTCGTACGTTGTTTTCTACAATCCCCTTTGCAAAGAAGTAAGATAGAACGAAAACGAGGCATAGAAATCCTATGCTTCGCAGTGTTTTTGGAGAAAGTGAACTCATATCTTAAATATACGATATTATCTAATCCTCTTGCTTTAGCTTTTCTAAAAGTCTTATTCTATTTTTATAGCACAAATCCAAAAATGCAAGGAAAAATCTTAAAAACCGAGAAGTAAACTGTTATTACCACTGTGAAATGGGCAAAATCTGATTTGCAGAATCTTTTCGTAGAATCCTGTGGACAAGATTCGGTAAGTGCTATGACTTAAACTTGAAAATATTGTCAGGGAAATCAATCTAATGAAGAATTCCTAAAAAAGTTCTTGCAAAGGTAAATATTAGCAAGTATGGTGATAAAAAGGAGGAAAAAAATGAGTGGTGTTTTCGGTGTAATATCTGAAGAAAGGTGTTCAGAACTTTTATTCTATGGCACGGACTATCATTCTCATTTGGGCACAGAATATGGGGGAATGGCAATTTTCGGGAAAGGACTATCAAGAAAAATCCATAACATTACTCGGAGTCAGTTTAAATCAAGGTTTGAGGAAGACTATAAAAGAATGCGTGGAAACAAAGGAATAGGAGTTATTAGCGATAAACAGGAACAGCCTATTTATCTCAATTCAAAGTTTGGTCCTTTTGCTATATGCACCAATGGATTGATTAGAAATACTGGTGCTTTATCTTCTGAATTGCATAAGGCGGGTGTGTCTTTTAGTGAGATGTGCAACGAATCAGTAAATACTACAGAATTAGTGGCAAAACTGATAAATGAAGGTAATTCTATTGTAAACGGTATTGAACGAATGTTTAGTAAAATAGATGGTTCCTGTTCACTTCTCTTGTTAAATAAACAGGGTATTTACGCAGCAAGGGATAGATTGGGCTATACACCTCTTGTAATAGGTCAAAACGAGAAAAGTTGGGCTGTAACTTCAGAGACCAGTGCCTTTTCAAACTTAGGATTCAAGGTAAAGAAATATCTTCAACCGGGTGAGATAACATTTATAGATGAATCCGGCATAAAAGAGGAAAGACAGGGCGGAGAGCAAAATCAAATCTGTGCATTCCTCTGGATATATACTGGATTCCCTGCTGCGAGTTATGAGGGAATAAATGTAGAAGCAGTAAGAGAAAGGTGTGGCAGATTTTTAGCTAAGAATGATGATATAGAGATAGACTTGGTATCCGGAGTGCCTGATTCAGGAATCGCACATGCAATTGGATATGCAATGGAGTCAAAGAAACCATACAGGAGGACTCTTGTCAAGTATAGTCCCGGATATGGAAGAAGCTATATGCCTCCTTCGCAAGATATCAGAAATATGATTGCAAAGATGAAGCTAATTGCTATTCAAGAAATAATCGAAGGGAACAAGATAGTGCTATGTGAAGATTCTATTGTCAGGGGCACGCAGTTAAAGAATTATACAGTGCAGAAATTATGGGAAAATGGAGCGAAGGAAATACATATAAGACCTGCTTGTCCGCCATTGATGTATCCCTGCCGATTTAACCTTTCGACACGAAGTATAAAAGAGCTCGCAGCACGCAGAGCTATTAAGGCAATCGAAGGCAAAAGCATAGAAGATATCAGCGAATATCTTGACCCTTGTTCGGAAAAGTATCATCAAATGATAGAATGGATTGCAAAGGATTTAGGAGTTACTTCATTGAAATATCAGACTATAGATGATATGATTACGGCTATCGGACTTCCTAAGGAGAAACTCTGTTCATACTGTTGGACAGGAGAATCTCCCTGCCCTGCACCTCAATTGAATTTTGGGTGGAAAAATGGTGTGTGAGGATGTAATTGGGTTTAATATTCTATTCCTTCTCTTGCTTGAATCCCTTTTTGATAAAAATGCTTTATTTCTCGCACATCGGTAACAAGGTCTGCAATCTCAAGTATTTCATTAGGTGCATATCTACCTGTGAGAATTAGCTCTACATTCTTGGGCTTCTTTTTTATCAAGTCTATAACCTCGTCTAATTTTAGGAGTCCGTAATCTAATGCAACATTTGCCTCATCAAGAATCACCATATTATATTCGCCACTTAATATAACCTCTTTTGCACGCTTAAATCCTTTTTTCGCAAGCTCTATATCTTCTTTGGAAGGGTTATCTTTGTCAACAAAAGTGGGCAGTCCATATTGTTCTATAACAAATCCTGGGATATTTTTCACTGCCTCAAGCTCCCCATATTTAATCTGTCCCTTCATAAACTGTATAACAATAATCCGAAGCCCGTGTCCTGAAGCCCGCAGTGCTTGACCCAAAGCCGCAGTAGTCTTGCCTTTGCCATCGCCAGTATAAACTTGAACCGTCCCTATTTTCATATTAACAAAAATTAAAATGCCTAACCACAGAGCAATGTATTTCCTTTATTATTCTCTTTTTTTTACCTCTGTGTTCTCTGTGGTTTATTAATGTGAATTAAACTGCATTCTCCTGCAAATATCTTCTCTGTATTCCCAGATGGAAGTTTCAAAAGAAGTGCCCCATCTGAGTCTATGTCTATCATTTCTCCTTGCAAAACTCCAGTCGGAGTGTTTACCGCCACTCTTTTGCCAAATGTATCAGAATAACTCCGCCACTCTTGAAGTAATTTATCTAAACCACTGGCTTTAAATAGCTTGTATTTTTCCTCTATCTTTTTCAGCACCAGCTTTAGCACAATATCTTTATCAAATGCTTTACCTTTTTCCAATAAAAGAGAGGTAGCAGTGTCTTTAATTTCTTCTGGAAATTCCTTGATGTTTAAATTTATTCCCATACCCAAAATAACAGTGCCATCTACAAATTCAGAAAGTATCCCGGCTACTTTCTTTCCATTTATAAGTATATCATTGGGCCATTTAACTTTTGCTCGGACTCCAAGCCCTAACATCGCCTCACAAACAGCAACTCCAGCAAGAAGTGGAAGCAATTGATACCTTGCACTATGCAAGGTATTGTTTGGCTTTAGGATTACTGAGAACCAGAGTCCTTCTTCTGGAGAATACCAGCTTTTCCCAAACCGCCCTTTCCCATTAGTTTGCTTATCTGCAATTATCAATGTCCCTTCAGGCGATTCTTTTAGTATTCCTTTAGCAAACTCATTTGTAGATGCAAGCTCCTTAAAACGATATACCTTCCTCTCCATCATCCTTCTATTCTGTGGAATGAACCATCTATTCCTTGGAATGAACCGTTGATTCCTTGGAATAATCCATTTATTCCTTGGAATAATCCGTTCATTCCTTGGAATAACTCTCTCATTCCGTGGAATGAACCGTTGATTCCCTGGAATGATTCTTCCATTCCTTTCAATAAACTATTCATTCCTCTCCGTAAATCATTCATTCCCTTTCACGAACCATTTAGAGAACTCTCCAGTTGGTATGTCCCTTTCTTTAAATAGACTCTTTTATTATCGCAACTATTTTAGACTCTTGATGTATTGTATCAAATGCTCTTTAAAAATAGCTCGTGCTTCCAGGAAACCCGCAACTATTTCCGCTAATGTTGATAATCTTATAAATTTTTCTTCATTATCAAATGCTCTTAGATTTTCTTTCATTATTAATAAATCATACTCGAGTTTATTGGATAAATCAACTGCAATATATGGTGCTCCCTTGTGTATAAAGAAATTTCTGTTCTTATCAAGATCAATAAACCATCGCAAGTTTCCATTCTTATCTCTGATAATACTTTTAATTTTTTTGCCAATGTCTTTTTTCTCTATTCTTATGCCAGTATGATTATATATACGGCGAATAAATTCACTCATTAGTTCACAACACGAATTTAACTCAAACAATAATGAGTCTATATCTATCAATAACTGGTATTTAATATCATCATCAACTGGAAAGGCGCAACCTTTTTTATTTTTGGTAAATTCATATCGCCCTGGTTTTCTGTTCTTGGCTTCTTCGTATAGGGATTCACGTTCCTTCTTAATCCTGTTTGCAATCCTGTCAAGCATATTCAATTTTATCCATATATATCCTCCTAACTCATGTATGTCTTGGTCTACATCTATCATTCTTCCTTCCTTAACTGCATTGCCAATAGCTGATTTAATTGGAAGAATCCATGTATCGCCGACTGACCCATTGATGTGTAGCCACTCTTTAACCATCAATTAATCCTCTTTCGCAGATTTCAATGTATCTTAAGTTCGTATATATTTTTCCACTTATTGAAGTTCACTCGGGCTTTTTGAATATCATCGAGACTACTGTTATGTCGGAGCCACCCATTGAGACCATTAAGCCATAGGGACGATTAGAATCTATCGGTACCTGGCAATCTCCTGCTTTTCCTGTAAATTGATGGACAAGGTCAACTGCCTGCCTTACTCCTGTTGCTCCTACAGGATGCCCATATCCTATAAGTCCACCAGTAGCATTGGTAGGGATTTCTCCATCTCTTTTTGTTTTGCCTGCTGTCACAAAATCCGCTCCCTCACCGTATCCAGCAAAGCCAGTTGCCTCTATCATAAGCAATCCAGCTATTGAAAAGCAGTCATGCACTTCCAATACTCCAATGTCTTTTGGTGAAAGCCCTGCTCTCTCATAAGCTAAACTTGCGGCTTTTTGTGAAGCAAGCATCTTTGTCAAGTCTGGCTGTGGGTCAGTAATATCATCCTCAGATTGCCCCCAGCTTACTAATTCTGCGGCATCCTTCTTATCTACACCAAGTTTCTTAAGCCCTTCTTCTGATGCAAAGATAAGAGCAGTTCCTGCATCAGAAACCTTTGAGCAGTCATATACATTTATATTGTCACAAAATACCTTTGGATTTGGTGGCGTCATTCCAACAGTATAAAGGTCTTTTATGGTGTTGTGATATTCCTGAGCTTTAGGATTTCGGCGAGCGTTCTCAATTGCCTGAACATACCACCAGGTCATTCCTTCTCTTATTTTCTCCTTGCCAAATTTCTCAAAGCAAGCTCCGGCACGGTCTGAAAATTGTCCTGGGAAGAAATGTGCATGTCCGTGTTTTCTGTCGTGATACCAACCTGCACCTGCAAGATAGTCTGCACCATAAACTGCCTTAACAGTGGTCTGCACCTCAACCCCAACTACCATCACAGCATCAGCGACATCAGCAAGTATAGTTTTCACTGCTACAACGAGCCCAAGTCCTCCTGAATCACAAGCTCCTTCCGTTCCAGTGGCTGGCTTATATCTAAATGAAGGATGAATCATTGGGAAAAAGCCAGGGCGGTTTCCTTGACGATTATATCTTCCCATCATAAAGTTTGTAATAACGCCCTCATCAATAGCCTCAGGATTTTTTATTTGAGCTAATGCTCCTTCACCAGCTTCTTTAATATAATGCTCAATACCGGGTCTTTTTTCCTTTGGCTTGAATTCCTTTCTCCCATGCCCCATAGACATTGTATTATACCCTGCTGTCGCATATATGCGTTTTCTTAAAAACCCCATCTTTCCCTCCTTTCTTAACTAAAAAAACTCAATAACTCAAATATAATCATTTATTGGGCCATAAAGCCAGAAGAATCCATTGGTCAAGACAGCATTGACATCATCTGCTGAATTCGTAACTCTATCTTTTACAAGCCTCTCCCCTATTTCTTTACTCCGAGCTAAATAATTTCTGGCAAGCTCTGTCCCAAAGCTATCAGCGCTACGCAGATTGCTGAAATATGTGGAAAGTAAATTTGCCTTATTCGGTTCTACAAGGAGTTTTCTCCAGGGGCTAAATCCAGCAGGAGGATTGCCAATTTTAGAATCAAGTCTCTCTTTTAATCCTTCAAGAGCAACATACTCACCTTTTTCCGTATCATACACTCCAGTCGGTCTATTGCGTTCGTATTTAAGGAAACCATCTTTTTGAGAGCCATCTGCCCGTTGTCCTCCTCTAATATTTTTCTCCATTAGTCTATCAATGAGTTCGCTATGAAGTGTCTCATCTCGCAGGTGTTTGTTCATAACCCTCAAAATACATTGAAAGACATCGACTCCCACATAATCTATGAGCTGGAATATGCCCATAGGTCTAATCAGAAAATCCTGCGATATGCGGTTCATAATATAAATTGCACCAGAGAAAGAGTATTCTTCTTTTAGTCTATTTACCTCGGATATTGCATAAAGACCGTCCCGTATAAAGTGACCGTTCCCAATAAATCCAGATATATCGTTTGCCGGGACAAGTTTTTTGCCAAGTCTCTTGCCCAGCTCGTTAGCTATATCCTTAAATTCCTTGTTAGTGTCGTCTGCTGAAATCAACTCAAGGAGTTTCTGCACAATAGGAGGATTATAAAAGTGGTATCCTATTATTCTACCTTGAAGTCCAGCTTCTTCATCAAGAAACCCTATCGGAATTGATGAGGTGTTTGTAAAGAAGAGAGCGTCTTCTGGGCAAAGCTCCTTTAATTCTTTAAGCACTTTGACTTTTAGCTCCTCATTCTCTATTATTGCTTCAAACACGACCTTTGAGTTCTTGGCAAGCTCAAAATTTGTCCCAAAGTTTAAGACTCCAAGAGCCTCATCAACAAAAGCATCAATAACTTCCCAATTCTCAACAAGGTTCTCTCTTGACTCATACGCAGACCTCAAACCTACAATAGATTTCTCTGCTACTTTTATCATTTGGGTCCTAATATACTGCCGCAGTCCTTTCATCCCCTGTTCATTTACATCAATAAGATTCACCTTATAGGTCTTATCAGGGTTCTTAATTTTAAGTTTTGCAACTTCTTGAGCTATTAACACAGCAATTCCACTTCCCATTTTTCCAGCCGCACCAAC
>JAUWHX010000033.1 GCA_030605695.1 bacterium
AAACAAAAAAGGAATAAACCCCCAGAGGATATTGAGTCCCTTTTCCTTTTTCTGAAAGAGAGCTATACATAAAAAGATAGGTAGTAAAATTATGTTACCATATCTTATAAGGAAAGAAAATCCGAAACTCATTCCGGCAGATAAGTAATTTTCTCTCTTGTAACAATAAAAACCTACAAGAAAAAAGACAGCCGCAGGTATATCGCTCATAACTGTCCTACTAAAAAGAACATAAGCTGGGAAAAAGAGATAAAAGATTGCATATCTGACATTCATTTTATGCTCCCTGAGGATTTTGATAAAAACGAAATATCCAAGAAGGTGAAAAATAAGACCGTAGAGAAATATTCCTATTTTACCAAGAAATGTAAAAGGCATAAGAAGAAGTGAGTTTCCGGGAGGATACTTTGAAACCAGATGCTCTCCACTCTTTATTGGAAAATGTGGATATATATTTGCTTTATCCAAATAAATCGTTCCTTTTCGCAAGCTATAAGCTAAATCAATATAGCAAGCTTCATCAAAGATTGTATAGATTTTGGGGTAGAAGATGATATATATCAAAAGATATACTACTACAGAACCTATTAAAATACTACTCTCTCTTTTCATATTGTATAAATATAAGCAGGCAAAAACTCTTGCTTTTACTACACTCAGGAGGTTCGAGCGAGGACTTGAGCCTACCCTCCGATGAATTTCTTAGTAAATAAGAAAACAAGATTCTTAATTCCGTCTTTAAAAGGATATAGCTTTGTCTTTCCTGTTCTTTCATAATATCCTATATGACATTCGCCAAATTTTCCTTTCTTGAGAGCCTCTATTTTGATTTCCTCTGAAAAAGGCATTCCATTACTCAAGAGTCTTAATTTACTTAGAAGCGATTTTTTAAATACCCACATCCCAGACTGAGAGTCTTTTATCTTGTATCTATAGAGGAAACAAAAAAAGAAAGTGAGTATCTCATTTCCTATTATATTTCGTCTGCACATAGACTTTCTATTTTTTAAAGGAAAGCGACAACCTGAAATGAAATCTAAAGCATTTTCAAGCATAAAGTCAACAAGTTTTGCTATCTCTGAACGAGGATAAGTACCGTCACCATCCAAAACAACTATGATTTCTCCTTCTGCTTTTAAAAATCCTCTTTTACAAGATATGCCATAGCCCTTTTTCTTTTCAAACATAACTTTCGCTCCCATTTCTTTTGCAATTTCATCTGTTCTGTCTATAGAATTATTATCTACTACTATTACTTCATCTATGTAAGAGGGCATAATTCTTAATGTTTCTTTAATCCCTTCCTCTTCATTATAACAGGGGATGACGCAAGAAATTTTATATTCTTTATACATATCCGTCAGCTGACGGATTACATATATCACAGAAGTTCAAATATGCAACTTTTTTCTTTGACATAGTTTCTTCTTTACAATAAAATAAGCTACATAGAGAGAGAAAAAATAATGAAAACACTGCTTTCATTAATAGAATCTTTTCACAGTAGATATGTCTTCGGGCGAAGAGTTCAAGTTTTATCAAAGATGCTTTCTGAATTAATTCCCAGCAACTCCTCCGTGCTTGATATAGGTTGTGGTAACGGGAATATTGGGTATCTAATGATACAGAATGACCCAAGTATTTCCATACAAGGATTGGAAGTATTGGCAAAATCAAGTTGTCTAATTAAGTGTAAGATTTTTAATGGGATGAACATTCCGCTGGAAGACTCATCGGTAGATGTGTGTATGTTAATAGATGTCCTTCATCATACACTTAACATTGGAGAGTTGTTAAAGGAAGTTTGTAGGGTGAGTCGTAAATACATACTCATAAAAGACCATATATGTGAAAATAGTATGGACTTATCTATCTTGAAATTCATGGATTGGATAGGAAACCGCCCACATAATGTAAAACTGGTGTATAACTATCAAAGTAAACATAAGTGGATTGAATATTTTTCATCTTGTAAGTTGCGAACCGTTAAGTGGAAAAATGAAATCCCCCTCTATCCTTACCCATTTAACAAAATATTCAGTAGGAACTTGCATTTCATAGCATTACTAAAGAAAGATGAACATTATTAAATTCATTGCTCCTGATTTTTTAATAGGTAAAACATTGTGCTTAGGAAGAGCTGCGTTTGACATTATGCTATTACTCGTTCGTAAGCCCTCAAAACGAACGATTCACCTTGCTCGGCTTATCCTTCAAGTTATACCAAGACATACAATGCTATCGCCCAACAGGTTAATAAACCTTTATGATTTGGTGCAAAAGGCAAATACTCTTAATTTGCCAGGAGATATAGTGGAGTGTGGCGTCTGGAATGGTGGGTCAGCAGTAATAATGGGTGTTGCGTGCCGGGAGGATGAAATCTACTTCAAAGTAAGGAATTTATGGCTCTTTGATTCTTTCCAGGGACTTCCTCGACCTAAAGCGAGAGATGGGAAAAGAGAAAGAGATTCCTATTTCGAAGGATGGACTAAAGGAGATATCAAGAATGTTGTAAAAGTTTTCAATAAACTGGATGTCCCGTTGGAGAATGTCAAAATTATTCCGGGATGGTTTAATTCAACTTTGAGTGCGAATTCTATAAATACAATTGCGGTTTTGCATATCGATGCTGATTGGTATGAGTCTGTCAAAATGGTTTTAGAAGAATTATATGATAAAATCGTTCCCGGCGGTTTTATTGTCCTGGATGACTATTGGACATGGCAAGGATGCAAGAAAGCATTCGAGGATTATATAAAGGAAAATAAGATCGAAGGGATAGTGATGAAAAAAGTTGATAAGAGTGTTTACTTTCAGAAACCTGCGTATTATTAAGTTTACGGAAGTGAAGAGTGAGAAGCGAGAATTGGTGAAAACTTACCTGCGGGAATTTACTTTGTGAAGGTTCAAGAGTTTGAGGGTTTAAGGGTTTAAGAGTTTAAGAGTTCAAGGGTTTAAGAGTTTAAGGGTTTAAGAGTTTAAGAGTTTAAGGGTTTAAGAGTTTAAGGGTTCAAGAGTTTAAGGGTTTAAAGGTTCGTATTCTTTTTTCACCGCAGAGGCGCAAAGAACACAGAGAAAAGAAAAACCTGAAAAAGATAAAAGATTTAACCACAAAGACACAAAGATTTTAGGAGAAATGGAGAATATCGGAAAAGGAGATGATAAGAGATAAAATTAAAACAGCACACAGATATTCACAGATAAAACAGATTTCCACAGACTTTTATAGTCTCATAAATCGCAATCAGGAGATTGCTCCTACTTGAGGATTACTATTTTTCTTGTGCACTCAAACTCGCCTGCTCTTAATTTGTAAAAGTATATTCCTGAAGGGACTTTGTGTGCATCCCACTGCACTGATTTTGCTCCCGAAGATTGAAGTTCACTTACCAGTGTAGTTAGTTCCTGACCCACAGAATTGTAAATAGAAAGTCTGACAGGAGATGGCTTGCTCAATGTATATTCTATTTGTGCTATCCTCCTGTCAAGTGGATTGGGGCAGGAATGCGAGAGAGAATATACTAACGGAAGTGGTTTTTCCTCTTCTATTGCAACAAATTTACCTCCATAGTAGCCGGTGCGGTGTGGATTACAGCGATACATATTCCAACAATTATCATTACTGCCCTGTGATTTTATATCTATTATGTGCACTCCTGCGTTACTGCCAAATACAACTTCAAGGTCTCCATCTTTATCTATATCTTCTATTGCGGGTGGGGTCAATGTACTTGCCTCACTATACATTGGGAAATATTTGAGCAGTGTGCCGTCTTTATCATATATCCACAAATGGCCGCCTGTTGTAGTAACAATTATTTCAGGATAACCATTATTGTTTAGGTCAGCGAAACTCAGTTCTCCATCTATTCCACCACCAACAGATTGGGGCCATCCCGGAAAAGGATTCTTTCCCTTATACACATATACATTGCCATCACTTGAGCCGAAAACAAGTTCAGCTTCTCCATTACTATCTAAATCAACGAATGAAGGACTTCCTTTTATTTGTCCGCCAGCCAGCACATTAAATATCTCGTTACCTCCTGCATCTATGAGATAAAGCTTTTTGTCGCTTGAGCCAACTGCTATCTTTGGGTTGCTTGAATCAACGATTGATGGGACTCCTTGTATGCTTCCTCCAGCTAAAAATGGCCATCCAGAAAGTGGAGAGCCGTTAGAGGAAACTGCATAAACATTTTTGTTGGTGCATCCAACAACTATATCTTTAACCGCATCACCATCTATATAACCGACAGCGACACCAGAAAAGACTTTTGCTCCACTTGCAAGGAGATATGGGAATCCGGGATAGTCTGCTCCATTATGATGAAATACATATAAATACCCATCATACCCACCTACTATTATTTCCAGGTCTCCATCTCCATCAAGGTCGCTAAGCACAGGAGTAGCAAGAATTCTATTACCCAATGCTTTACGAGTAAGTATAGTGCCATTTTTCTTTATTATATAAACAGTATCTTCCCAGGAGCCAACCACGATTTCTAACTCGTTATTATTATTTACATCCCCCACTGCCGCAGAGCCCCATATTTTTCCAGTTGCCTGGAATGGGAATCCGGATTCATCCTCACCTAAAATGTTCTTAACATACACTGCACCACCGTCTGTGCCAAATATCACTTCATTTTGTGCATCTCCGTCTAAGTCTAAAATCAGAGGAGAGGAACGAACCTGTCCAATTCCAGCTGGCCAACCAGCCTGGTCAAAACTGGTTTTTAGCGAAAATCCTAATTCCGTAAAATAAGAAGTAGCAGTAACACCCAAAGTAAATGGCACAACAGTAAGAGTCTCAGAGAATGTAACCCTGAACCTATTACTTGAATTTGCACCAGTTGAGCCACCTGGGATATCTGGATAGCTCCCTGTATTGTCAATCATTGTTGCATTAGAGCTTGTTGTGCTCAAAATACCTGTTACGGAAGTAGCAGTTTTATACGCTGGTACATTCTCAAGAGTGGTAATTAAATCTACCTGTTCACCCGGATTTAGGACTCCATCAGAATCACCTGTAACCTCGGATATTTCGGTGGAGACATACCTTATCTTTGGAGCTGCCCCGGATGGTGTTCCAATGTAAACAGATCCAGCATTTATTGAGCACTGACCCCATTTTATCCGGAAATATCCGTCTTCCCCCCAATAAGGGCTCCAGCTATTTTTGCAAATCCAGTGTCCATAGGGGCGATTGTTCCATCCAATAATAATAATAGCATGGGCGTTTTCATAAGCTCCTGAAGTACGTTCGTATATACCACCTGTATAAACCAGGAAATCTTCGTAAACGTCCAATCCCCCAACCACAGGCCCATCCATTAATGCACCTTTTACAGAATTAACTGAGTTGGAGATACCACCATAGCTAGAAATCTTAACTATCCTTTGCTCCCAATTTGAACATCGGTCACTACAAGGAATCTGGTGAGCGAGAGAGTCTCCTGCGCCTTCGTATGGAAAACAATCCTCATCTGGAACTCCATAGTTTTTAACGAAATTACACGTGTTACCAAAAGTACCACCCTTACAAGTACCACTTGGAAAGCATGTAGAAACTAAATACTGTTCCGCCAAATTTTGTGTTGGGTCTGGCACTCCTCCACATACATTCATTTTTGCCTCAACCACTCCAAGTACGGCAAATGCCCAGCAAGCTCCACATATTCCTTGATATCTAATAGGAGTAACCCAGTTGGCATCAGTATGTCCGTTATAAGTGTAGCAACGCCAATCAAGAGAGTCAGGATAGAGAATCCCTTTAGGTGACTCATACATAGGAACATCAGGAGGTAGCGGTTCTATACGCAAACCGCATAGGAATTTTTGTTGCTCCGGTGGCAATATTGATACACTCGTACTACCTGCTGTCCAGTTAGCCCCTTTTTCTTTAATTGCTTCTCTTACCTCTTCTAAAGTAATCTCGCCATAAGCTACCACTGAGAAAAACATAAGGGAAAAAATAATTTTATACATTTTACACCTCCATAGATACTATTTACTATTAAAATACAAATTTGTCAAGGAAAAAGTAGAAAGAAGGCATTTTTTCTTGACATAGTTTAAGATTTACACTATGTATTTCACAGAACCTTGTCACAAACTCCACGAGTAGAATCTGTGCCCGCTCGTAGAGTCCTGTGGAATGGACAAAAAATGAGAATTACTACACCCGAAAAACTCAAAGGCGAAGAAGAAGTTGAATTTACTCTTAGACCTCGCACGCTTTCCGAGTTCGTTGGTCAATCAAAGGTAAAAGAGATTCTTAAAGTCTCTATGGAAGCCACTAAGAGACGAGGCGAGGCACTTGCTCATATTCTCTTCTTTGGACCACCCGGACTTGGAAAAACTACCCTTGCATATATAATCTCAAGGGAGCTCGAAGTAAATATAACTATTATCTCAGGTCCTGTAATTGAGCGACCGGGAGACTTGGCAGGAATTCTGACAAAGCTTGACTCTCGGGATACTTTTTTTATAGACGAAATCCATAGAGTCGGAAAAGCAGTAGAAGAGTATCTTTACCCTGCGATGGAAGAATTTAAAATTGAGGTGCTTCTTGACCAGGGTCCAAATTCAAGAGTTGTTTCACTTAATTTAAGTCCTTTCACATTGATAGGAGCTACAACCCGTTCTGGGCTTTTATCATCTCCACTCAGGTCAAGATTTGAGCTAATATTCCGCCTTGATTTTTATTCCCCAGAGGAACTTAAAGAAATAATACTTCGTTCCGCAAGAATTCTGGGCACTTCTATTGATGATGAAAGTGGCAATGAACTTGCTTGCCGTTCAAGAGGAACTCCAAGAATTGCAAACCGCTTGCTCAAACGTGTTCGGGATTATGCACAGGTAAAAGGAAAAGGAGTAATAAATCTGGATATAACCAAGTATGCCCTTTCACAGCTTGAAGTTGATGAGCAGGGACTTGATGAAATGGATAAGCAAATTTTAACTACGATAATAGATAAATATCAAGGTGGTCCTGTAGGGCTTGGCACAATAGCCGCCTCCATATCAGAGGACCCTCAAACAATAGAGGAGATTTTTGAGCCTTATTTGCTGCAACTGGGATTCATAAAGCGAACTCCACGAGGAAGAGAAGCAACTCCTCTTGCTTATCAGTATTTTGGAAAAGAATCTTCTCCACAGGATTCTTCAAAGCGGGATCCTCTGAACCAAAAATCCTTATTTTAGCCAATCCATCAGTTGCAGACTCTGTGAGCTGACGGACCAGTTAATCCTGTCAAATAAAGGAAAGCATATAAAAATCCAAAAAGAAACTTGACAACCTTTTTTAACAAAGTATTTTTTCAGAAAAGGAAAGCGTATGAGACTCTATGAATATGAAGGGAAAATGTTGTTTAAGGAATTTGGAATCCCTGTCCCGCAAAGTGTCCTCATTGGAGACCCAAGAGAACTTGATAAAGTTATCTATCCCGCAGTCCTAAAAGCTCAGGTATTTATAGGCAAACGTGGTAAAGCAGGGGCTATAAAAATCGTAAACTCAAGACAAGAAGCAGAGCTTGAGATAAAAAACTTATTGGGTAGAGTTATTGCAGGATACGAGGTTAAGAGTGTGCTTATTGAGGAGAAAATAGACATTGAAAAAGAGCTTTATTTAAGTGCTATCATTGACAGGAAACTCCACAAGCCACTTATTCTTGCATCCAGCGAAGGAGGAATGGAAATAGAAGAAGTAGCAAAAAGCAATCCAGATGCGATTACAAAGCACTACTTTGAAGTTGGAGAATATCCAGAAGGTTGGACTGGAAGATGGATTGCCCGTGCTATTGGAGTTCCGAGTTCCCTTATCTCAAAAGCAAGCTCAATCATAAATAAGATGTATAAATTGTTTCTTGACTATGAGTGCAAGCTTGTAGAGATAAATCCTCTTGCCATCACAAAAGACGGAAACCTTGTTGCATTGGATTCCAAAGTAGATTTAGATGAAGATGCAATGTATCGGCATCCAGAGTTGAAGAAACTGGGCATCTCGGCTCGTCATGAGGTTGGCGAACTAACCGAGAGAGAGAAGCTTGCGAAAAAAGCAGGAGTTCCTTATGTTGACCTTGATGGAGATATTGGAGTTTTCCCTGGAGGTGCGGGTTTTGGTATTGCGAGCATTGATTTAATCAAGCACTTTGGCGGCAACCCTGCAAATTTTATGGACTCAGGCGGAGCTCCTACCCAAGAGAGACTTAGACTTATGATAGACCTCCTAATGAAGAATCCAAGAGTCAAGGTAATTTTCGGAGCAAGGTTTGGAGGAATCTCAAGATGTGATGACTGGGCTCGTGCCATTTGTCAATATATTATGGAGAATAAGCCCGAGAAGCCAATGATTATGCGGATGGCAGGAAATATGGAACAAGAGGGGAGAAAGATATTTGAAAAATATAGACGCGAGGAGCCAGAACTCTTTAAGAATATAAAGATTTACAAATTTGACACTCCTATTGAGGAAGTCATAAAAGAAGCAATAAAAATAGCATTTAGTAGTTAGCATTTAGTATTTAGTGATGAGAGAGAATTTTGGTTTTGAAGGACTTAAAGTTTATCAAAAAGCCATTGAACTCACTGACAAGGTATTTTCTATTAGCAATGGGTTTTCGAAGAGAGTCCAATTTTCTTTAGGTGAGCAGATACGGAGGGCTTCACTTTCAATTCCCAATAATATTGCTGAAGGTAGTGGCAGAAGGCATAGAGCGGAAAAGAAGCAATTCTTCCAAACAGCACTTTCCTCGGCTTTTGAATGTGTGCCAATTTTAACCATAGCTCTTAGGCAAAACGAAATTACACAACAAGACTATGACCAAATTTATGAAAGTTGCTACGAAATTTCCAAAATGGTATCAGGACTTATTAAATCTGTGGATAAAATGCTAAATGCTAAAAACTAACTACTAAATGCTGCTGTAAAGATGGCGATAATTATTGACGAAAATACGGAAACAATTGTTCAGGGGATTACCGGCACAAACGCTCAACTCCACACCAAGTTTATGCTGGATTATGGAACCCGCATCGTAGGAGGAGTAACTCCTGGCAAAGGAGGGCAGGTAGTTCATGGTGTGCCAGTTTATGACACTGTTAAAGAATGCCTGGCTCATCATCCTAATGCAAAAGTCTCATCAATATGGGTGCCTGCAAGATTTACGCGAGATGCAATACTTGAGTCAATTGATGCAGGAATCCAGATAGTGATTGTTATCCCTGAAGGAATACCAATCCACGATATGTTATTTGTCCGCAAAAAAGCAAAGGAAAAAGGAGTAGTTGTAATTGGGGGGAATACACCGGGAGTTATTTCACCCGGTAGAGCACTTCTTGGAATGCTTCCAAAGATTGCATTTAAACGCGGGAGGATTGGAACAGTTGCAAGAAGTGGAGCAATTACTTATTATATTGCAAATTCATTAAACCTTGAAGGGCTTGGCGAATCAACATCCGTCGGACTTGGTGGAGACCCGATTCTCGGCTCAAACTTTGAAGATGTATTGAAAATGTTTGAAGAAGACCCTGATACTGATGCTGTTGTTCTTGCTGGTGAGATTGGAGGTGTTTATGAAGAGCTTGCTGCAGAATTTATCAAGACAATGAAAAAGCCAGTAATAGGTTTTATAACAGGCAGGGTAGCACCTCAAGGCAAACGGCTTGGGCATGCTGGTGCAATAATTGAAGGTGAGCTTGGGACAGCACAAAGCAAAATAACTGCCCTAAAATCCTCAGGAGTTCTAATTGCCGAAACCCTTTCCGAAATACCCGTATTAGTCAAGAAAGCATTAAAATATTTTAATAGTAACTTATAGTAACTTGTTGTAACTTATAGAAATTCCTTGTTTTTCTGTGAATCTCTGTGGCTAATGCATTAGGGTTAAGTCTCGATTAAGCCATCTCTTATTTTTACCACACGGTCTGCATGTTCACTTACTTCTGGGTCGTGAGTAACAACTATTAGAGTTCTTCCTTCTTTGTGTAAATCCTCAAATAGCCCCATTATCTCATTTCCTGTATTGGTATCAAGATTCCCTGTTGGTTCATCTGCAAGAATTACTTTCGGGTTACCTACGATGGCTCTTGCAATAGCTACTCTTTGACACTCTCCACCTGAAAGTTCTGTTGGACGATGGTCTATTCTTTTTTTTAATCCTACTCTCTCAAGTGCCTTTAATGCTCTTTTATGAATTGAATCTGCTTTTCCACCAGCATATAAGAGTGGCAACTCAACATTCTCATAAGCTGTCAGTCTCGGGAGCAGATTGAAAAACTGAAAAACAAATCCAACTTGATGACTTCTTATCTCTGCAAGTCTGTCCTCAGAAAGATTGTGTACTCCATTCCCACCAAAAAAGTATTCACCAGAACTTGGCACATCAAGGCATCCAAGAATATGCATAAGTGTGGACTTTCCACTCCCAGAAGGTCCCATAATAGCTATATATTCCCCTTCTTCTATTTGAATGCTCACATCTCTCAAGGCATGAACTTCTACTTCCCCAATCTTATAGGTCTTTCCTACTCTTTTTGCATCTATTAGCATAGCATCAACAACAAATATCTAAACCTTTGAACCCTTAAACCCTTGAACTCTTAAACCCTTGAACTTTTAAACTCTTGAACCCTTAAACTCCTAAATACCTGAATTTTAACCTATTTTTACTCTCGCACTAATCTTTCCTTTTCTCTTTCTCCGTTTATCTTTCATCTCTGGGTCAGACTTATCCTTAATTTTTATCTCTATTTTATCCTCATCCTCTAATTCTCTCAATTTCTTGTAGGGTCCTGTTAAAACAGTATCACCTACACTTATCCCTTCTATTATCTCAACCCCGTCTTCACCCGTCAATCCTAATTTTACGGATGTAATTTTTGCTTTATTTGCTTCTGCTAAAATTACTATATCCTCTTCTTTCTCTTTTATCTTTCTTGTGCCAAGCGACATATATGGGATGACAATCACCGAATCCTTGCCCCCAACTCTAATCTCACAACTTGCTGACATCCCGGGATAAAGATTCTCTGGAGTTCCAGAAATCTCAACTTCTATTGGGAAATTAACTGCTTCTTCTCCTGTAAATCCTGACTTTGTCGGAAGACCTCCAATCTTAACAACTTTCCCCTCAAAAACAGTGTCCTGAAAAGCATCAATCGTTACATCCACTGGGTCTCCTATGCCAACCTTCACTATTTCCGTTTCATCGACCAAAGCCCGCACAAACATTTGATTGCGGTCTGCGATTGTCATTATCACTGAACCGGGCGTATTTATAGTTCCCGTTATTGCCATCTCGCCTTCCTCTTTGTTTCGTTGAATAACTTCCCCTGCCACAGGAGACCTTATAATTGTCTTCTCAACCATAGATTTCGCTTCATTGTAAGACTCTTCATTTGACCTAACTTCTGCGAGTGCCGTCTCATACTTTAGTTTTGCAGATTCATAATCTTCTTTTGAGACAAGTCCTGATTTAAAAAGCTCCGTCGCACGCTCCAAATCTGCCTCTGCTTTAGTTCGTCTTGATTCGGAAAGTCGGAAAGCCGCAACTGCTCGCCTTTCCCTTGATTTATAGGTGCTTTGGTCTATTATACACAAGATATCTCCCTTGCGAACTCTGTCTCCTTCTTTTACACGCATCTCTATGATTTTCCCCATAACCTCGCCTCCAATATCTACTTGATTTAGCCCTTTTAAAGTCCCATCAGCCCTGACATTGGAAACTATACTTCCCTTTTTGACGATAGTAGCACTCAATTTGTCTCTGCCTCTTCCCTTTCTCAAATTAATCATCACAACAAGAATCACAACTACAACAATCCCTACGATTATAAATAATTTCTTCTTCTTCCTCATCTCAATCCCTCCTAATTTTTAACCACAGTTTTTGTAATAATTTAGTTTTTCTAAAATCTACTTTGGAGTATCCATTCCATTGATTCGCCACAAAAACACTAATGCACTAAGTTTCACTAAAATCATAATATAATTCTCTTATTTCTTTTTGTGTACTTTAGTGTTTTTGGTGACTTCGTGGCTCAATTCTATAATCCTCCAGTTACATATTGCAATCTGGTGTATGCGAGTTTATAATCATATTTAGTGTTCACATAGCTTATTTCAGCATCTAATCTATCTTCTGCCACACGGAAGAAATCAAGAGCCGAAATAAGCCCAAGTTCATATTGAGTCTTGGAGAGCTTGTATGCCTCCTCTGCCGCAAGCCACATACTTTCTGCAAGCTTTAAATTGCGATGAGCTTCTTCTCCAAGAAGCCAGGCGTCTTTTACTTCCCTTACTATGTTTAACTCTTTGCTTAAAAGAGCAAGTTTGCCCTTATCCAAAGCAGTCTTAAATTGCCAAACCTCAAACGGATAAGTAAATAAATTAAGTCCAATGCTCCCTTTCCATCCGGAACTCTTGTTCGCTCCGTCTCTGATTTCAGAAAATCTCTCAGGAAAGTCCTCTGTCCGATATCCCCACCACCACTTAAACGATATGGCTGGCAAAAATGAGAGAATGCTACCATAAAACCCAAGTTTGCCTCCTTTTAGAGCTTCTCTCTCTGCTTTTACAGAGGGCCTCTCCTCAAGAGCACTTGCGACAAGACTATCAAGGGGTGTTAAATTTAACACCCCTACATTCACCGACTCAAGCAAGAGCTCTCGTTCCTCAAAGATACCAAGCGCATTTAGCAAAACTCTTTTAGCAAGCTCGTAATTCTTATCTGCACCAGAACCATCAAGCTTTGCACGATTTAAACTTACTTCTGCATTCAAAGAATCAAGCTTTGACGCTTCTCCTACTTCCAATTTCTTGCTCACAAGCCGCATATTCTCATTTGCCCTTTCAACTGCTTTTTCCTTTAACTCAACTAATTTCTGGGATTTCAAAACAGATAAGTAGCAGGATTCCACCTCATAAAAGAGCCGATTCTCCGATTCCTCTCGTAGAGCTCCGTTTGCATTTTTCTCGAATTTGCTCCCCAAAAGAGAAGTAACTTGCCCAAGGTCAAGAACCCTCTGATTAAGAGAGAAGTTAAAAGAATAACCCTTTGCGGAATACAACATCGCATCTGGAGACTCTACTTCTGAATAATTAACACTAACCTCAGGATTTAATATATTTGAGCTAAGTTTTTTATAAAGTCCGAGCTTGCTGTAAGTATGCGATAGAGCATCTATTTTATATCCCGGATTTGCTTTCCTCGCCATCTGTTTGGCTTGCTCCAAATTTATCTTTAAAGTATCTCCTGTCATTACATAGGATTTTACCAACAAAAACATAGTTATCCAAATCATTTTATCTCCTCTTTAGCTTTTTCGAGAGTCGTTTTACTTGCGAGCTCTTTTAGATTTTCTTTTGTCTTTGGAACTTGCAAAATGTATATTTTATCATTTGAGGCGTCTGTTACTGCAAGATACCTGCCATCCGGAGAGAAACAGAAACTCCTGCTGGAATGAAAAGAGAGAAAGTTGCTGTAAAGAACCAATCCTTCATCAAAAAAATCGGATTCATACCTTATCTTTATACCTATCTTTATACTTGTAAGATACTTGATCTTTGTACCTACTGTATCTTTTATGATACTTGTCTCTTCGTAAAAATTTACAAGATACCTGCCGTCAGGCGAAAAGGTGTATCTTTCTTCTTTCAACAGCTCACGCACACCAAGGTCAGAAAGACGCCAGACTTTATCATTCTTTTCGTATTCTCTGCGTGCCAGTAGATACTTGCTATTCAGAGCAAACTCTACTCCTCTTAATCCACTTATTCTTAGCACATTAGGTTCCTCTGTGTATGGGGCCTTATACAATTCAATATAATTCCCGTACCTTATCACCAGATATTGCCCATCATTTGATATTACAATGTTACGGTATTTTTCCTCCGGCAACTTCAAGGTTCCAATCTCCTTGAAATTAGATATTTGTCGTATACTTATTTTACGCTTTTCACAAATAGCCAAGCATTTTCCATTCTCTGAGAAATTCAAGAGTTTTTTCTTTAGACACTTCACTGATTTGAAATTCGGAAGTCGCCATGCCTTCTCGTTAATCCACCCCCTTTTACCCCCCCGGTAGTAATCACTTTTGCCATGACAAAGTGTATTGTCAGGCAAGAATTTCAAGTTTTCTTCGTCCATATATTTTTTGTTCTCCTTAAAAGTTTTTATCTCTTTCCAATTAGAGACTTGCCATACTATTATAGCCGACTCATCTTCATCTCCATATTTTACATTATAGTTGATCATGGCGGCACAATACTGACCATCTGGTGAGAAATGAGCATTAATAACTTTCCGTACCTTTTTAGGAAATTTAATCCTCTTGACTTCAGAAACTTCAGGAAGTTTCCAGGCACTTACACTCTTGTCAGTATTCGCAGACATTAAGTACTTACCGTCAGGAGAACAACAGACAATATCTGCAACCCAATCATCTTCTTCAGTTAAAGTCTTTATCTCTTCAAACTCAGGAATACTCCAGATTCTGAAGCAATTTTCATTTTTGACACCCTCTGGTGTATATTTATTTATCAAATACCTGCTATCCCTTGAGAAATAAGTCCTCCCACCTACTCTCTCTAATACTGCAATCAAGATGCTGTCACACTGAAATTCATCACAATAAGCTCTCCCAAAACCACAAAAAAGAGAAATTAAGCAGTTACATATTAAAAAGACGATAAACTTTTCAAAATTCCTTTGCATTGCGCCTCCTCTCTTAACGAAGTTGTCAAATATAAAAATTGCAATCTGTTAAAGAACTCTGTTATGGTGCCTCCCACCTTTTCCTCCCTTTACCTAACCTCTCTTGTTTTACGAGCCTTAATGCCCAACTTACATTAATTACCAACTATAAATTGCTTTCCTTGACAAAGCCTTTAATATTTCTTCTTGAATCTTTATCCTCTGTTTCAAATTTTCTTTTGGCCAATTTAAATACGAATATTCAAAATTAAACCAAGGTAAATGAACAAGTTTTTCCCATAGCCAAGACTTAACGGGTTTTTCGCTATATGGATTTTCAAATATTATAGTATTTCTTGGCAGAGAAATTATAACCGCATCAAACAGAGAAATTATAACTGTATCAAATTTTGTATTTTGTCTAAAGCGACCATCCCCTCTCATTTGGATTGGAGGAATTTCATGTCTTATTTCTGTAGTTTGTCTTTCAAATATTGGTGCTCCTTCCCATCCATAAAAAGCATACCAAAATTCTCCTGCAAAAAATTTGCCATTCCCAGAACTCACGGGTAAAACACTATCTACACCAATTCCTAAATTCCAAATTTCATCCTGAAAATCCAGCCACAAGATTGATGTATTCTCTTCGCTTGCTTGTTTTTCACTTTCTTTTATTGAGGCAAGTACACTTATAACTTTTTCGGCTATATTTTCCCCTCTGTTGGGTTTACCGAATGGTCTCACAAAGTGTTCTCCAATAATGCCTTTTCGCCCTTCCTTTAGCTTAGTCATTTCGTTATAGAATTCTGCCAAATCGCGAGATTCTTCGCCATGCAATTGCTTACTGTAAACTTCCACCCATATTTCTTCACTGTTCTCCTTAACTACAAAGTCAGGTGTAGGAGAAGATTTTTTCGGCACTGATTTGACTAAAGTAGTAGATTCTAATAAATAACCATAAGCCCTAATTTCACCTAAAGCGCTTGAGGAGGATGAATAATGCTTGGTATTAAGAAGTTTTGGTGGTTTTCCTTTTCGCCCTTTTTTCATTTTTTCAAACCAGGGCTTATCTTTCATAAGAATATATTTTAAAGCTCTCTCTGTATTCGCGACGACTTGCAAATCTTTATCATTTTTCGGAAAAAGCAAACGTTTCAAAGGATGCTGTCTATCTTTTATCTCTGTTTTATAGATTGATTCAATTTCTGACTTTGTAAATTGAGATTTTAATATGTTACTCATATATTTCTTTATCTTTAACTCTTTAGTAAAGAAAATCCCTTTCTTTCACAAAATCTTTTAATCTGTGGCTATTATTAACTGCATTCATCTGTTATTCCTGTCTTAATGCTTCTATTGGATTAAGTTTGCTTGCTTTCCTTGCAGGATAAATGCCAAAGAAAACTCCCACACCCACTGAAAACCCAATTCCGACTAATATACTCCAAAAAGGAGTGCTTGCAGGCAATGGAGTTAATGCACTTATAAGTTTTGACAATCCAAAGCCCAAAAGGATTCCTATTATTCCTCCTGTCAGGGTTAAAACTATTGCTTCTATAAGGAATTGGAACATTATATCTTTGCGTTTAGCTCCTACAGCCATTCTAATTCCTATTTCTCTTGTTCGCTCGACCACCGAGACCAACATTATGTTCATTATACCAATCCCACCAACGAGAAGTGCAAGAGAAGCTATTCCTATCATCGCCATAAAAATACCTCTTGTTATCTTATTGTAAGCATCTAAAATCATCTGCTGAGTGTTAAGAGCGAAGTCATTCTCTTCGTTGAATCTACATCCCCTTCGGGCTCGCAAAAGTTCCTCTATCTCCTGCTGTGCTTCCTTAACCGTATAGTCAGGATGAACTTGTGCAAGAGGAGAAGGAGCACCCCAAACATGATATCGCCATCTCTTTCTAATAAATTTTTTCAGTGTAGTTAATGGAATGATAGCTTTATTATCCAAATTATGACCCATAAAACTTCCTTTCTCCTCTAAAATTCCAATTATAGTGAACTTATGGGGTCCTATACTAACATTCTTGCCCAAAGGGTCTTCACCTTTTTTAAATAAATTATCCACTATATATGGACCTACAATCCCAACCTGACGCCTGAAAGCAATGTCAGTTTCTACAAATCCCCTACCTTTTATAATCGTATAATTAAGTATTTTAAGAGATTTTGGAGTTCCGCCTTCAATCTGTTGAATCTCAACTTTATTATCTCTATAGGTTATCTGTGCTCCTCTTGTAGATTGAGTAAGCGTAGCCAAATTGATACTTGGGAGTTCTTCAATTGCAGAAGCATCCTTTTTAGTAAAATCTTTTCTTTTTGCAATTTCACGCCACTCTCTTCTACTCTTCCCTCCACCAGGACCCATCGTCATCCATTTATACTTCTGCACATATATCGTATTGCTTCCCATACTGCCAAGAACTTTATAAACATACCTGTTCATTCCTTCAATAATTGACATCATAGTAATAACTGTCATAACGCCAATGATAATCCCAAGTGTAGTGAGAAAAGTCCGCATCCTCTGAGCACGTAAAGAACGCAAAGCAGATTTAATATATATCAATGATTGCATTATATTTTATCTCTCAAGAGCTTAAACTTTTCAGCAATTCTCATTTCACATATACTTGAACTGACTCAACAACACAGGAGCCAAATACACTCGGAGCATCTTCCTCACCACCAGCTCCCGGTGGACCATCGCCTTCTTTTAAATAGTTATGGTAATTTTTATCAATAGCTACTACTTTTATAACATACTCTCCTGTATTTCCCAGGAAAAATGGCAAGATAGGGAAAATTGTGTCTATGGCGTTCATATTAGCACTAAAATGAGTGGTATCAACACGACTTGAAATATCTATAAAATAACTGGCAGCATTCTGGCTTCTTGTCCAGATTATCATAGGAAGATAGCCCCTCTTATCCAGTGTATCGCCTTCTTCGGGTTGAATAATGCTAAAAGTATCAGGAACAGTTGTTTCGCTATAAATCTCCTCTTCACCCGGAATAATGACCTTCAGATGATAAGTCTCCAACGGAAAAACCATCAGCGAATCCAATGGGCTAAAAAGTCCTGACTTATCTTCTATAGGAGCATATTCAATAGTATCTTCTGGTGTACTTACTACCACTTCGGCATTATTTATTCCAAGCCCTTCTTCTGGTAATTCTTTATCTATTTCCCAGGAACGCTCAAGCTTAACAAGTGGATTCGAATAACCAGCAATGAATAGTGAAAATACTACTATTTGAGATTCAAACTGATACGGGGATTTATTACCACATCCCAGAAATAGAATAAATGCCCAAGCTAACCACTTTTTCATCTTAAAATTTAATATTAAAACCAAGAGAAGGGAAGAGAGGAAACATTGTTACTGCTATTCGTTCAGGCGGGTCCTTTTCACAATCCCAGATATACAAGAAAACATTTTTATGATTATAAAGATTTATAACTCCTACAAAACATTCTCCCTTCAAGAATTTCCAGTTAAATGCTTTTTTAAGTCCCAAATCTGCTCGATGGTAAGCAGGATAACGATAATAATCTCTTGGTGCCGTAATGTATCTAGTGCTGGTAGTAGTGCTATCTCCTGAAAAATCATACTCGGTTCTGTGGTATCTGCCTCTCACTCCTGGATAAGGAAATCCAGTTCCAAGTTGCCACTTGAGATTCGTGCTTAATCCCCAGGGAAGATTCACCTCAAATCCTAAACTCAGATTATGTCGTTGGTCATATCTTGGGCAAAAAGTCGTATCATTAAATGTCCGTTTGGTCAAAGACAAAGAGTAACTTATCCCACCAGAAAACTTGCCTGCTGTTTTTTTAAACATAAAGTCAAGACCTGTAGCATATCCTGAACCAGTATTAAAAGCATCATCGTCAAATGTTCCTTTTTCTTTTAGTTCTAAAAGATGCTCAAATGTTTTATAATATCCCTCAACAGTAAAATTGAGCGTATTGGAAATCCATTGCTCCACACCCAGAATGTAGTGTTTAGAAAGACCTGGAGCATAATTTTCTCCTGGCGGCAACCAAATATCAAAAATGTTAATCAATTCTTCACCACTGTGTACCGTAGCTAAAAATTGGCTGTAAAAACCAAAAGATGCATTGATTGCAGTATTGGGAGCCAGCCGATATTTTAATCCTAATCTTGGGTCCCATCTAAAACGGGAACCTGGTGTGAAGTGAGTAGGTCGGATTCCTACTTGAAGAAAACATAAGGGGTTGATTTCCCATTTATCCTGAAGATAGAATGTCCGAACTATCGCTGTATCTACTTCATTCAAGAGTTTTATTGTGTCCATCTCAACTTCAAAGTCAAAAGTAATACTTTTTGCATCAAATCCAAAATCCAATGTATGGTTGGGTGCCAGAGCATAGGTAAAATCTCCTTTCACAGTGTAGTCAATAACTTCATCTTTAAAGCTGGAATTAGATTTAAAAAACTCAAGATTCATATTAGTATGGAAGTTGCTCCAGGCACAAAGAACTTCTCCATATAATTTGGGAGTTAAATATTGGAGCCACTTAGCAGAGAGTCCCCGATTCCCCCATCGCATATCCAATTGCCCAAGCTCTTTACCATCTTCTTCAATCGTATAATTGAAGACATCTTCTCCGAGCAGTCCAGCTAAAGTAACATTAGTATTTGCAGATAAATCAAAATTGACTTTCCCCATCCCATCATAGAAATAGTAAGGGAAAGAAAATTTGGTGTTTTTAAGAAGTTGGTCGAAATAAGTCCGCCTGATACTTGCCATCCAGGACCCTTTTGCCAAAGGTCCTTCAAGAAGTGTTTTCGCAGATATAATACTAATACTTGAACTCGTTGAAAACTTTTTGCTATTTCCATCTTTTGAGGTAATATTCAGAACCGATGACATTCTACCACCATATTTTGCTGGAAATCCTCCTGTCATAATCTCTGCGTCACTAATCGCATCCGTATTGAAAGTGCTGAAAAGACCTCCAAGATGAGAAGGATTATAAACAGTTATACCATCGAGTAGAATCAGATTCTGGTCTGGACTCCCACCTCTCACATAGAGCTGACTGGAAAAATCACTGGAGGCAATAACACCGGGCAGTAGTTGTAATGAACGGAATAGGTCTGTTTCTCCACCAACAACAGATGCTTTCTCTAAATCTGTTTTTCTCAAAGTATAAGTGCTTACGCTTACATCTCGCTCAAACTTCAATCGTTTTGCATTTACCGACACACTTTTTAATTGAATTGGGGATGGTTCAAGTTCAAAATTACATCGTAGAGTTTTGTTTGGCTCAACAATTATTTCTTTGCTTGACTCCTTATAACCCATATAGGAAGCAGTGATTATATACTTCTCAGCAGGAATATTCTCAATAAAGTAGTAACCCTTTTTATTGGATATCCCGCCAAATTTGGTTCTTTTAATAACAATATTGGCATAGGAGAGCTTCTTCCCATTAGAGGCATCCTTGATAAGTCCATTGATTTGACCAAAATCTTTGTTCTTTGCGAAAATCACGGAAGAAGAAAGAAGCAATACAGTTATAGATATTGCTTGATGTCTTTTGCTCATTATATTATAAACGATGGCTCTTTTGATTTATTGTATATTATTTTACGCACCCAAATGTGCTTGCTTTTGAGCAATAATACTGTAATCTGCACCGTCGCCTAACAAAGTAATAGATATCATATTTCTCTCCCATATTTTGATAGAATACTCGTAATACGATCTATTGCTTCCATAAATGCTTCTCTATCTTTTTCCTCAAATTTATTCAACACCTTTATCATGTGCTTCTTCTGAAAATCTTTCATTTTTCTCGACACTACTTTTCCCCTTGGAGTTAATTTGACCCTTATGGCTCTTCGGTCATTGGGATCACTGGTTCTACTGACCAACCCCCTTAACTCTAACCGGTCAATGATACGAGTCATCATAGCAAAGGAAATAGAGAGTTCTTTGGATATCTCGCTAATCTTAAGGAGATTCTTATGTTCGGATATCGTCTTCAAAGTATGCATATGTGGTGGACCTAATTCCAGGTCCAAGAATTTTTTCGTTATTTTAGGCATCAATCCCTTCACAGCTTCCGGCATTTCTTCCAACATTTTCTCAATGAATCGATTAACTTGCTCTTCTTTCATTTCTCCCTCTCACCCTTCAATAAATTTAATTGATTTACAAAATATTATCATTTGTAGATATTATGCATAGTAAAATAAACTTGTCAAGTAAAAAATTCAACATTTTTTTATATTTTTTGTTGGAAACAAGCGAATCGCAGGTCACAGACTCTACGAGAGGACTATCTTATTATTGCAATTTTGCCAATCCTACGCTCTCCACCCTTGATATAAACTGCAAATATATATACTCCGCTTGCCACAAATTCATTGCTCTCATTCTTAACATCCCAAGTCGTAGATTCTCGGATAGTCCTAACTTTCTTCCCGGAAAGTGTGTAAATGTTTATTTCTTCAAATTCTCTCTCACATACTTCCTTAAATATTATTCCATTATCTTTGTGTTTAGAGAATACAAAAGGATTTGGATACACCTTAACTTCAGGTTTTGGAAGAGGAATCTCAGCCTCAAATCTTGAAACTCCTCGTATAGTTCCAATCCATAAGACCCCTTGCTTCTCATCAAATCCAAGCCGAAGAACCTCTTTATCAACAAGTCCATCCTCAATGCCATAATGTTCCCACATCCCGTCTGGCTTTAGCCTTTTAATGCCGACATCCTTTACCGCAAACCATATCCCTCCTGCAAGGTCTTTTGCAATATCTTGTACTGTTCCTCCCATATCAACTTTCGTATAGCTAATAGTTACTTCTCTATCAACAACCCGATAAATATCAGAATCTGTTCCTACCCACACTTCTTCACCAAATGATTTTATAAACTTTATCGGCTCAATTGGAATCCCAGATACTCTGGAAAGTCCTCCTTCTTTTAAAAATATCCATAAACCACTATCACGGTCTCCTACCCATACGCACCCATCCGGCGAAACCCAAATAGCCGTAACATTCTTGGTATAGTCATTTGAAATAGCAGTGTCTACAACATCATTTCTTATCCTCCGTATATATCCATCTCCACACCCTATCCATACATTGTCATCTGTATCTAAGCAAGCGGTTGTAATACAATTTGCATTAGCGCCGCCATCAATCTTTAACTTAATTATAGAATCGTTCGGCATTATCTTTACTACTCCGACTTCCCCCTCCGGGTCCCAATTTCGCATCATCACCCATGCATTATTAACTTTATCTACAAGCACCCTGGTCGGTCCGCCTCCGACTCGTCCCCATTCGTTAGGATGATTATATATTTTCCATTTCCATTTTTTTTGAGTTCCATCATTGTATAACTTGCTTACAGCCACACAGCCGGGCGTGAAATCGTGAGTGCTCCATAAGTTCCCATCTAAATCCACTGCAATAGAGGAAAAAACATTTGATGCCGGACCCTCCGGGATGTAACTATGCAAATCAGCTCCATCATATGAGCAAATCCCATTCCCAAATGTCCCCATCCAAAGACAACTATCAAATGATACACTTCTTGTATCCATCCAAGAAATCTGACTCCACCATCCATACTCCCATTTTTTCGCTCCGAATGAAGTAGCCGCCCAAAATTCTGTAGCACTCCCATAAAAACCATATCCTCTTATCCATATTGTGTCGTTCTCTGAAGGACACCAATAATTTGCATCCACAATTTCCCATCCAGATGGTCCTAACCTTGCACTTCCTTTTATCGTTCCTGCCCAAACATATCCATCCCATTCTGCAATCGCAAGAACTGTATCATTCGGAAGCCCTGAATCAGTATTATATACCCTAAAAGAATCTCCTCCCTTTTTCATAACACCAATCCCCTTATGAGTCCCAAACCATATTGAATCACCTATTACCTGAATGCACTCAACTTCATTTGTCGGCTTAATATCAAATAACTTACCACTACCATCTCCAGTAAATGGGTCTCCTTGCATATCATACATCCATACCTCTGCATTATCTGAAGTTCCCACCCATACAGTATCTCCATCTATAAACAGAGAACTCAAGTCATAACTTGGCAAGTTCTCTATGCTCGTAAAATTCCTTCGCTTATTCCCTCGCATTAAAGTAATCCCACTACCGGAACAAAGAAACCAGAAATTCCCATAATGGTCTATTTCTACTCCTCGCACGTCATTAGATAAGAGCCCATTTACATTCGTAATATGAGTAAAGCTTGTATCTTTCTTGTTGAAAATTAATGCTCCACTGGTCGTTCCTATCAAAAGACTATCCCCACAATCTGCCATATCATAAATCTCCTTTGAATTCAAGAAACTTATCCATTGAGATATAATAAATAAGATAATAATCATATTTTAAACTTTAATACTCTTATATAAAAATGCAACTTTTTTCTGCAATTTATTGACATTTAATATTTACACAGTAAAATAAAATAGATGTTTGACAAAAAGGGAATCAAGTATCTATTAATAGCAATAGCTTTCTCCATTTTCATATATATATTCATAGGCAAGCTCTCTCGCGCGCATCATCCTGTATTTAATTATTACCTCCAACAATTACACAGAACAATTCTTTTTCTCCCTATTGCTGTCTTCTTATATAACATATTGCCCTTAAGAAAATTCCTTGATTATAGTAAATACTTACAAAAAATAAAGGAATCTCACTTACTTATTGGGGTCTTTTTAATTTCTTTTATCACCACAAACCTAATCTCTTACTATCTATATGACCATATTCCTCAAGGTGATGATGTTACTGCATTTTTTCAGGCAAAAATCCTCGCATCAGGAAAAAGATGGGTTCCCCCTCCTAAATACCCAGATTTCTTTATAGAAGAAATGGTGCACAATAATAACAAATGGTCGTGGATGAAGCCAATAGGACATGCACTTTTACTCAGCATCGGAGTTATGTTAAAAATCCCCTGGATAATTTGTCCGCTACTTGCTTCTTTTTCCCTTCTAATATTTTATTTCCTGCTTAAAAATTTATTTAACCCCAGAACTGCACGCGAAGGAGTTATCTTTCTTCTGCTTTCCCCAATTTTTCTATTTGTTTCTTCTTCAATGCTACCACAAAATTCTGGCTTCTTTTTCTCTCTTGCTTCCACATTTTTTATCACCAAAGCCATAAAAACAAAAAAGACTATTTATTCTCTATTTTCAGGACTATCTATAGGATTTGCTTTTTTCTCAAGACCCCAGCTATCAGCAATCTTTCTAATAATCCTATTTGTTTTTTTATGCATATCAGTTATCAGAGACAAAGAACTGACTATCCGCCCTATCTTTCTTTTTATATTGGGCTTTATGCCTTTCCTTTTCCTCCAATTGATTGATAATTATCTTCTCACAGGGAGTCCTTTCCGCTATGGATATTGGCTGTATAGCTTGAAATACAATGCTCTGGGATTTGGAGCAGGGAGAGGAAGCCCAAGTTTTGGAATTTACGGTCATAACTTCATAAAAGCAATTATTAATCTTACTTACAATGGATTTGCCGGGTCATTACATCTTTTCGGTTGGCCACTGGTTTCCCTTGCTTTCGTTCCCATCCCTTTTATAAGAAGGACAAAAAATAAATGGGAATTCCTTGCACTGGGAATTATCTTAGGAACTGTAATCTTTTGGATATGTTATTGGTTCCACGGTATAAGTCCTATGGGACCAAAATACTATTATGAAATCACTCCTTTCCTTGTTTTGCTCACAGTAAGAGGAATTGACAGATTGAAGATTAACATAAGACCGTTAATCACTTTATTTTTCCTTATAAGTATTTTTGTTTATATTCCACGGGCTACAAAGATTTTTAGTAAGTGGGGAACAAATCTAAATTGTTACAACCTCGTGAAAAAAGAAGAAATACATAACGCCATAGTGTTTATCAGAAATATATCACGCTCTCCTAAAATGAAGTATTTTTTAATAAACAGATTTAATTATCCCTCGGTTAGCTTTAGAAATTCACTTAATCTTGAAGAAGGGGATATTATATACGCCAGAGATTTAGGAGAAGAACAAAACAAGCTTTTAATAGAACTGTACCCAAATAGAAGGATTTATCTTTTTGAATACTTAGACGAAACCCATTACCATCTTAAACTCTTCAACCCCTAAACTCTTAAGCTTTTTCTTCAGAGCAAATGAGAGCCCTTGCTCTCTGTAGTTTAATATATTTAAAAAATGAATTTTTATATCACTACACATTTTTTCCTTGCCAATTAAATCATAGTTGTATATCTTTTAAATAGAAATATATTTCTTGAATTGATGGATAATATAATATTAGAATTTACAGGGGTTTCTAAGTTTAGTCTAAAAAATATAAACCTCAAAGTAGAAAAAGGAGAATTTCTGGTAATCTCTGGCAAGGGAGGTTCAGGCAAAACGACACTCCTCAAATTAGCATCCGGAGAACTTATTCCAGATGCAGGAACCATAAATATACCCAATAGAAAAAAGATTGGATTCATCCATCAACAAGGAAATATATTAGAGGAAAAAAGTGTATTTGCAAATCTTGAAATCCCCCTTAAATTACTGGGTGAATATAATAAGGGAGTTGTCTTATCTATCTTGGAAAAACTAGGACTCTATGAGTATCGGGATACAAAAGCTTTAGAACTCCCCTGCTCTCATCAGCAGTTACTTGAAATCGCACTCTCTGTGGCAAAAAACCCCTTATTACTGCTTGCCGATGAGCCACTCCAAAACCTTGACCCAGAACAAGAAGCTCAAGCAAGCTCTCTATTGAAAGACATAAACACACTTGGCACCACCATCCTATTCGCCACTTCAAAAACGCTTCCTTCTTATTTTACAAGAGAACTCCGTTTAGCTAATGGAGAAATAATTTACTCTTAAAAAAACTTGACACTTGAATCATAAACAGCTATTTTTATTAATCACTTTTGCATACTATAGCAAAAAAAGGAGGAGAAATGAGAAGCTTTAATAAATTTATGCTCAGCTGTTTTTTAGCAACTGCAAGTTTAGTCGTAGGAGTCCAGATGGGATGGGCTGATTTTTTTATACCTGATGTGAAGGTAAATGATGTTACTACGAATAACCAGAGCGGTGAAGGACGATGGATGGCTACACTCGGTGATACAGTATATGTAGTGTGGGCAGACCCGAGGACAGACACTGCTCACATATACTTTGCCAGATCTACAAATCGTGGAGCAACTTTTGGGTTAAGTAAAAAGGTGGATACAAATCCAGATAGTATGGACCAAATAATACCTTGTATCACAGTAGACCCCTCAGGAAACATCTATATTGCATGGATAGGTGGCAATACGGCTACAATGAAAGAGCTTCGCATCTACTTTGCTAAATCTACTAATGGAGGAGATAATTTTAGCTCCAGTATAATGGTGGATAACTCTACCCTTGAGGATAATGTAATACAGGTCTTTCCATCAATTGCTGTTGATGGAGATTCAGTATATATTGCCTGGATGGATAACCGAAACTATGACTATAATGCTGGAGAGATGAAGTGGGATGTACATTTTGCGAGGTCATTAAATGGGGGAACGGGTTTTGAGAGCCCTATTCAGGTAAATGATGCTCTCTGCAATTTGGTATATGGGCCGGATGACGCGATGACTGCAATGGCAGTGGATGCTTTGCATAAAATTTATTTAGTATGGCAGGATGGGAGAAATGGAAATGCTGATATATATTTTGATAAATCTACGAATGGAGGAGTAAATTTTGGCACCAATGTCCCTGTAAATGATATAACATCGCCTGCCGGAGATTCACTCCAGTGTTACCCTTCCATAGCAGTAGGATATACGGATACAGTTTATGTTGCCTGGGAAGATTATAGGATGGGTGAAAATAACCGTCGCGTATACTTCAATAAGTCTTTGAATGGTGGAACAACTTTTGGAACTAATGTTCCTGCGAGTGATACAATTCGTGAACCAAGTGCTGGAGAACCATCCATTGCTATTTCGTCAGACAAAATATATATTGCTTATATTGCACAGAGAGATGGACAAGAGAGAGTGAGGTGTGCAAGTTCCTGCGATGATGGCATTACCTGGAGAAGCGGATTTGCAGTGTCAGATACCTATAATATAGAGTTTAACTATCCATCCTGTGCAATGGGTCCGGGAGACAGTCTCTATGTAGTATGGGGAGACTCTCGTTTGTCAGGTATTGAGGATGATTGTGAAATCTATTTCTCTAAAGGCGAATATCCCGGGTTCAGTGGGCATATAACTGAAAATACCACCTGGGGACAGGATATTTTTATCTCTGGCGATGTATGGGTCGATTCCACTGTTACTTTGACTATTGCCTCCGGGGTCACTGTAACTTTTGATGCTCGCTCCGATGACCAGTATTATTTTTACCCGGCGGCTGACGCATCAGATACTGCAAAGTGCTCTATTTGGATATTGGATACGACAGCAGTTTTAAATGCTCAGGGTGGAGCAAAGGCGGACTCTATTGTATTCACATCCAATGCAGGTTCACCGGATACAGCAGATTGGGGAATGATTGCAGGATTTGGGAATATGACATTTGAGTATTGTGATATCGGATACAACTATACGATGGTGGGACTTAAGGATTTCAATGTCAGTAATTGCAAGGTTCACGATTGCAAAGAGGATGCATTAGGTTATCATGGAGCGGAAATGAGTATCCCCGGCGTTGCTATATTGACACATAATACCATATATAACGCAAATGCGGGTATGTGGCTTGGTGCTCGCTCCCATACTATAACGCATAATACTATATACAATTGTGAAACAGGAATAGGACTTAGCGATTCTGGAACTTCTATTATAAACAGTAATTCAATAACTAACTGTTCTAATGCAGGTATCCAGCTTGAAGACAGTGTTACCCCTACTATAACGCGAAACCAGATAACTAACGACGGCAATGGTATAGGAATAAGGGATAATGCGAATCCCTTCATTGGTGGAAGTCTTGTAAATGCAAATGATATATACAACAATTTTAACTGGAATATTCAAAACGACCACTCTGATACCGTAAAAGCCGAGTATAACTACTGGGGGGTTCTGACAAATAGTGGAATTGCGGCTACTATGGGAGGAAACCATCCTGACTTAGTTGATTACATCCCCTGGACAAATGTTGCCCACGATTCTGCTTATTCCCCACACCCGGGTCCAGTCTGGTGGGTAGATACCACAGGTGATGATGGCACAGGTGATGGAAGTTCAAGTAATCCATTCAGGACCATAGGTAAAGGATTATCTGAAGCACCTTACGATGATACAGTGATGGTAAGACCTGGAATCTATGATGCAGGAGAAGGAGAATTATTCCCTCTCAATATGCCAAATGGGGTTGCACTTATGAGTGAGAAAGGACGCGACTCAACTACAATTAATGGAAGCAGTAGAGTAATTAAGTGCGATAATGTGGACACCAATACTGTCATCTCCGGCTTCACTATCACGGGAGGAAATAAATGGAGAGGAGCAGGGATATATTGCACTAATAATGCCAGCCCTCAAATAATATCTAACACTTTTTTTGAGAACATTGCTTCCCAGGGTGCCGGGATATGTTGTGAATTCAACTCCAATGCTGCAATAGAAGACAACCTCTTTATTTCTAATAATGCTGACCAGGGTGCTGGGATATACATTGATTGGTCAGCTCCGCATATAACTAACAACACTTTAAGTAATAACTTTGGCACATTAGAAGGCGGACATACAGAAGGAGTTATATATTGTGACGTTACTCAATTTGGGACCATAATATCTGAAAATACTATTACTGATAATGATGGAAGAGGCATTTATTGCAACAATAATTCCGTAGGTTCAATTACATTTAATACGATTACTGGAGATACAATTCCTACCAGTGGTGGATGGAATGGTGCTGGAATATACTGTAGTAACAATTCGTCGCCGAACATTGAAGGGAATACTCTCTCTCTTAATAGAGCACGCAATGGTGGAGGTATTTCTTGTAATGGTGGAGGCACTAATCCAACAATCAAAGGAAACGCTATAACCAATAATAAAGCAGAACCTTCGGGTGGTGGTGGAGGCTTAGGAGGAGGTATTTTCATTCTTAATGATGCATCTCCTATGATAGATAGCAATACTGTCACAGATAACAATGCAAAAGCTGGTGCTGGAATTTTTTGGTACGGCGGCAGCGGTGGAGATATTAGTCGGAATGTTTTAAAGTCAAATACTGCTGATGCTAATGGAGGAGGTATTCTCTGCTTCCAAAGTTCTCCGAATATTTATGAAAATAGTATAATAGAAAATAATGCTGTCTATAATGGCGGAGCTATTTGCTGTTGGGATAATGCCAATCCCACAATAGAGGAAAATGTTATTGAGAGAAACATTGCCGATAGCTTAGGTGGCGGTATCTACTGCTTTAACAATTCCTCACCACAGATTGTGGAAAATACAATTGTCGGAAATATTGGAACCTATGATAGTGGAATATGCTCTGCTGATAACTCAAATCCTAATATAGAGAGGAATGCTATAATGGATAATGCTTGTGGGGTTTATTTCCTTCCAACATCAGGATTAGGAGGATTTGTAAGTGATAACAACATTTATTATAACACCTATCAGCCTGCACCAACAGATTATGATATCATAAACGCTACCCTAGGCACCGTCGGTTTCCCTAACTGCTGGTGGGGAACCACTGACTCTGCCTCAATTGACGAAAATATAGATGGTGATGTTGCTTTTATGCTCCCTCTTGCTGCTCCTGCACCTACTGCCCCGGGCGAACCATCGACTGTGGATTCCGTTAGAATATACGATGACACTTACAGCAACAACCTTATCAATGTGAACTTTGGCGACACAATGTTCATTGAACTTGGTGGCACAGACTGGCGTTCTGGAACCCGTGACCCTGCTATGGTCATTCTTAAGAGTCTGACAGATACTTTTGGCATAGGATTAGCACTTGTTGAGACTGGCACTGCAACTGGCATATATCGCGGATATGCAGTAGTGGATACTGTGAGTAACGACCTTTATAACCATATATCCGCAGATACTAATGGCTTTATAGTTGTGTGCTCCAATATTGATACTTTATGTGATACAGTATATATGCCAATTACGCCTCCTGTGATGTCAGCAGAGCCAACCTATACACAAGGCACAAGTAACCTTGTTTACTGGACAGGAGTCGCAGTAGAATATTACGCAGAATGTGATACTAATAGCAATTTTACCTTAATCCATAGTTTCAGTGGCTGGATTACAGATACATCTTATACCTTTACTTCTCTTGACGATGATGTTAAGTATTACTACCGCGTGAAGAAACGCCGGGCTCCTTTAGCTGAAAGTAATTGGTCAAATATCGTATTTTCCACTCAGGATACTACACCTCCTACTATTACCGACCTTACACCTCCGGACAGTTCATATCTTGATACAACGATATTCACTATCTCTGCTAAATATGCAGATAGTCCATCATCAGGAATTGATACAAACTCAGTTATCATTGAGCTTGATGGTGCTGATATTACTTCCCAGGCAACAGTTACTGATTCTATGGTTCGTTATACTCCTGCATCAGCTCTTTCGGACACTATTCATACAGTGCTTGTTAAAGTGAGTGATAATGTGGGCAACCCAGCAGATTCTGCTATCTGGTCTTTTGAGGTAGATACTACTCAACCTCTTGCCCCCACACTAATCTCCCCGAATGCCTGCTGGCTTAATGATACATCGGTTGCTTTTGAATGGACTGCAGTTACAAAAGGAAGTCAGAAGTCAGAAATCAGAAGTCAGAAAATAGGCAGTTTCAACCACGGGCTTTTAACTACGAGGCGAGCCTCTCTTAACTCCGAGGCGAACCTCTCTCAACTCCGAGGTGAGCCTCTCTCAATTCTTAACTTTAAATCTGCTCCTATTAGGTATGTGCTTCAGATAGATACCAATCTTACCTTCCCAGTCCCAGTAGTTGATACTACCACATCAACCAACGATACCCTCAGTTTTAGCGACGCCCAATATTTCTGGAGAGTCGGTGCATTTGACTCTGCTGGTAACATAGGCAATTTCTCTGACCCATTCTGGTTCGGGGTAGATACTACGGTCCCTTACATCACCAACGTATTCCCTCCAGCCGACACATTGATAGCCGATAGTCTCCCCACCATTAAAGCAAAATACATTGATGAGCTATCAGAAATTGATACAGCAGAGGTTGTGCTTGAAGTTGATGGCAATCCTGTTTCAGCAACAATAACTGATTCTATGGTAAGTTATACTCCTTCAACTGCACTTGCAGATACAATTCACTCGGTAACCGTTCACATCAAGGACAATGCAGGCAATCCTGCTTCTAGGAGCTGGTATTTTGAGGTAGATGCCAATGCACCAACAATTCCAACACTCGTCCAGCCAACTGGTGGCGTGTGGCAAGACTCGTTGCCTGTTCATTTTGAGTGGACTACAGTTACAAAAGGGATTAAGCTATTAAGCCATCAAGCTATCAAGCTATCAAGTTGGAAAAAAACAAAGAACACAAAAATTTACTATGTGATTCAGATAGACACAACCACAAGTTTCACAACCCCCGTTCTTACGGACACGACCACGGACACGGATTACGATACTACTCTCTTTGAAGGTTATTTCTACTGGAAAATAATGGCTTATGACTCTGCCGGAAATCCAGGTTCCTGGACAGCGATAGATAGCTTTGGAGTAGATACTACTAATCCTTCAGTGCCTATATTGATTTCTCCTTTAGACAGTGCTTATTTAAATGACAGCACAGTCCATTTTGAATGGAACCTTGCAACTGATGACTTGAGTGGTGTTAGTCACTATCAGCTCCAGGTTGATACTACGGATGGCTTTGCAGATCCTCTCATTGATACTATTCTATCGGACACAGTTTACCTTGGAGATTTTGATGATACTGAAGATTGGCTCAAGACAACCCCCCACTTACGCTGGAGAGTAAGAACCGTTGACAAGGCAACAAATAAAAGTGAATGGTCAGCAGTCCGGATTTTTGGGATTGATACCGAGACGCCAGATAAGCCAACACTTGTGCAACCGATAGATGGTGTATGGCAAGACTCGTTGCCTGTTCATTTTGAATGGACTGCAGTTGCAAAATTGGCATTCCTCAATTCTGATAAACTAACGAACCAACAAACTAACAAGCTAACTCCTAACCCCTATCCCCTATCCCCTAATAAAGCATCGCCAATAAAGTATGTAATTCAAGTGGATACAACTACAAGTTTCACAACCCCTGTAATTACGGACACGGTCACGGACACGAACTACGACACTACTCTCTTTGAAGATTACTTCTATTGGAAGATAATGGCTTATGACTCTGCCGGAAATCCAGGTTCCTGGACAGCAATAGACAGCTTTGGAGTTGACACAACTTCTCCCGTAATAGATAGCACAACAGTCTGGGAAGACACGGTTTCTTTCTGGGGTCCGTTCCCAGTGGAAACAAAAATAACCGATAACTTTGTATTTAACAGTCCTGTGCTGTTTTATAGAACAAGCGTAGATACAGACTGGGTAGCTGATACTATGAATTCACTTGGAGGAGATTGGTATATAGATTCAATCCCGGTGCAGACACCACAAGATAGCATTATAGTTGACTATTACTTGACCGCTAAGGATTATGCAGGCAATAATTCAAGAGACCCAAGTTCCGGTTTATACTCTTTTATTCTCCGAATCAAACCGTCTGCCCAAGAGGACAAAAAGGTGCCTGACAAATTCATATTGTTCTCACCTACTCCAAATCCATCTCTGAGAAGCATACAGATTAAGTATGGATTGCCAGAAAAAGCAAATATAACTTTATCTATCTATGACATCTCGGGCAGACTAGTGAAGACTTTTTACTCCGGCACGCCAGAAAAAGGTTATTATACTATTAGTCTAAACTGTAAGGAATTCTCTAAAGGCATCTACTTTATCCAGTTCAAAAGTGGTAAATTTACAGATAGGAAGAAGTTCATAATATTGCAATAACTCTCGACTTACAGATTTCATAATAGGGTTGTAGGGGCGTATCACGATACGCCCCTATATTTTTTCCTTGCCAATCAAAATTTAATCATATAATAAATAGAGATACATTTCTTGAATTGATGGACAATATAATATTAGAATTCTCAAGATTTTGTTATAGGGGTTGGCTTTAAATGAAAATGTTGGATAAACCATATATGATAGATTGGGCGATTACAATGAAGTGTAATCTGAATTGCCAGCATTGTCGGGGTATGACACCCAATGAGCTATCTACGGAAGAGGCACTTAAAGTAGCTCAAGAGATAGTCGAGCTTGAGCCCGGATGGATTATCATTGAAGGTGGCGAGCCACTAATGAGAGACGGAATATGGGAAATCCTAAAAGTCCTTTCCACTGGATTCTGCGAACAAGGGTTAGATGTGAACTTAATCACAAATGGAACTTTAATAAACTCCGAAAACATAGAGCGTCTAAAAGATTTGGGCGTAAAAGTAATGCTGTCACTTGATTCGCCTCATCCTGAAGTGTATGAGCGTCTCCGAACAGGTGCAAAATTCAAAGAAGTCCTGCATAATGGAGAAAAACTTGCTAATCAAGGAATACTGCATTCCATAAAC